>PUNN01000346.1 GCA_003552605.1 Phycisphaeraceae bacterium | reverse complement strand
CCTTCGCCTTCGGCGAAGAGCGACTGGCTGTGGATTCGGCTCACGTTGCGCTTGTAGCGCATGATCTCCTGCCATCGCTCCTCGAAGCGCATGGACACATCGCCCGGCTCGACGAACGTACCCTGGAGACTGGCGCCGTTCTGGCCGGCGATGCGGAAGCGCTGGCCGTCCACCGTGCAATCGTCGCGGTCGAGTGCCTCGGTGCCGCTGTGCAGCACTTCGCCCACGTTGTAGTCGATCACCTCGCCGCGCCACCGGACGCCGTGTCTCCGAGTTCCTTCTTCGACATCCCGGGCCCTGCCGATCGTCTGGCGGCCGCTGTCGAGCTGCCAGGCCCACAGCGAGTTGTCGACACCGTCAACTTCTCCGACGCCGGTAATCCTGTCCACGATGACAATCAGGGCAGGCGCGCCACTCTTGCCGCTGTAGTCCACGCCGATCGACCGCAGGCCCGACAGCCCCGACTCGGCGAAGGCGACCGGACGGCGGACACTGCCGTAGCGCTCGTAGAGCGAACCCTTTCCGCTCGATCCGGCGTAGACATCCGACATGTCGATGGTCACCACGCCCGAGCCGTCTTCTTCGGTCCGGGCGTATGCGACCCTGCCGCAGGCGCCGGCGTTGATATCGGCCCTGGGCAGAAACACGAGGTTTTCGCCGAAACGGAAGGTGCCGGGATTGCTCCAATGCTCGCCCAGTCCCGTGACGCGGAAGGTGCCGGCGTTGTCTCGCGTGGCGGCCCCGGCGTCATACGCGCCCGCCCAGAGCTGAACGAGGACGCCGTCCTCATCGTCCCAACTGTCGCGGAACCCGTAGTAACCGAACTGGGGCGCTTCCCACGTCAGCGGCATGACCTCGGCCGGATGTTTCGGGTTCATGTCCAGGGGATAGTTGACGAAGACCCACAGCGGGTGTGTGTCGTAATCGCCGTAGTTGCCATGAGGCCGGCGGGGACTGTGAAGGAGCTTGTCCGCATCTTCGGGGCCTTCAGCGCCCACGTGACGGTGCCAGAACCACAGCGCTGCCGGCTGCCAGTCCTCGGGGATGATCGGGAACATGGAAGCGAAGAAATCGCCGGTCAGGTCCCGCGTTTCGTGGTAGACGTTGCGGATGTACAGGTCCGGCTCGCCGACGATCTGCTGCATCAGGTCATTGCCATCGTCGCGATAGACGCGGGTGAACATCTTGAACGGCAGGTAGTGGGTCACGTCGTTCAGTCCGGACACGTCGCGGCCCAACACGTTGCGGTAGGCGGTGGCGTACCTGTTGGGACCTTCGTGCCCCATGGGGAACGCGCTGCTGCCCTGGGCGCCGCCGGTGCCGATGCCCTGCTGATAGTTCAGCCGCATCAGCATCCGCGTTCGTTCGAACAGTCTCGTGAACCGGAGATCGGCGCCGCCGGTGCGGGTCCACTCATCGTGGTTGTGCTGCCACACCGCCAGCCGTTCTTCGTAAAGGTTTCGGGCGGTTTCGATGCGCTCCTGCGCCTCCTGCTCGGAGACCTCGGCCAGACGCGGCTCCATCGCGATCACGCCCCACGCACTGGTCTCGCCGATGCCGATCTGGACCATCATCGGATAGAGGCCCGGCTCAATGCGGAAAACCTCGTTCTCGCGGACGCGGACACCGCTGAGATAGACCGCCGCGCCGCTGTCGGTCCGCAGCTGCACCCACCGCGCCCGGTCGTTGCGGATGACGTTGAAGAAGTAGCTCTTGCTGTGATACTCGCGATCGATCGCGGTGGTGATGTTCAGCTTGGTTCGCCCACCGGTATAGCTGTTGGGACCCCAGAGGTGGCGGGCGTCCATGGCCCTGAAATCGGCTTTCTTGTCCTCGTAGCGGACCGTGGCGCCCAGTTCGGGCCTGGCCTGCGCGACACCGCCGATGTGGCCCAGGTGGTCGGTGTTACGCGGGCGGAAGCCGCCGACGTAGATCCATTCCCGCGGCATCTTATCGTCGTCGAAATCCACCACCGGCACGCCCTTGCCCGGCTTGTAGTCGGCATCGGGCGAGACCGTCGGGTTCTTCTCGCGCACGGCCAGGGGCGCGGCGGGCCGCTGCGGCTGCGACCCCTGCTCACCCAGGATGGCCAGGGCACCCATCGCCGCCCCGTAGTAGATGGTCCCCGGATAGGTCGAGGCCATGTGCCACTGGATCTCGCCATGCAGGACATTGGGATTGTCCATCAGACGGCTGCCCCAATCGAGGATGTACTCCTGCACCTTGCCGCGGAAGTCCTCATCCCAGGCGTCATAGCACATGTCATACGCAAGCGCCACCTGCTCCATGCGCCAGCCCCAGACGCGGGCGCGGTTGCCTTTGCTGCCGGCATCCGTGTCGTCGATGTGCTCGACGACAAGCTTTCTGGCGCGGTCGGCGTAGTCCCGGTCTCCGGTGAGCTGGTACTTGAACGCCAGCCCCGCGGCGGTGCTCATCCGCTGCATCGCCGCCCGGCCCAGCGGCGTGTCCATCCGCTTGCGAAGCTCGGGAAGGTCCTGCTTGCGGAACAGCAGCCGCGGGTGCTCGCCCGGCTCGACGGGGTTGGCGACCTGCTGCCTCGGCAGCCAGTCTCCGGTTGCCCGGCCCTCGACGCGGTGGCCTCGGAACGTGGCTTCAAAGCGCCCGTCGTAACCGCCGTTCTCAGCCGGTGAAAGCGTGATTTCGTACGTGGCCCGCCCGCCGCGCACCCAGGGGTCGCCCTGGATGGTCATCTGCACCGTCAGTGACAGTGCATCGCCGTCGGTCTCGCTCGCGGTCACCACGCCGGTGTGATGGGAGCGGTTGAAGTCCCCGGCGATGCCCCATACGCGGCCCCGCTCGTCGCCGCTGCGGCTCAGCCACAGAAGCAGAGCCCTGTCGCGATCGCCGCCCGGCTCATCGCCAGTGAACAGCGCATCCTCGAGCACCACGTGGAACTCCTCGGATTCGCCGAGACCCGCGGCCTCCGCCGGGCAGGCCGTTGCTGCCACAAGGCCCAAAGCGGCCACAATGGAAACGATCCAGCATCGATACATGACTGTCTCCTTGAGGAACGTCAGAAAAAGGCAGAAAAACAGTAGGTTCATGTAAGCTCATGTTCTGTTTCGCAGCGGCTGGGGCGACCAGCCGCATTCACACGCTGTGTTGGCCGTCGGGTCAGTCCGGCTTGCGCAGGTCGAAGGCATAGATGCCGTTGGCGCCGCGGACGATGAGGCGGCCCTCGACGATCGCATCGGTCATCTGCGTGCTGTGATACCCGCCCGTTGTGTTAATGGGCACCTGCCAGACACCGCTCATGCGACGCAGATCATCATCGGCACTGACAAACCGATGCCGGTTACGGTCGAACATCACGCGGTCACCCACGCCGAACATGACGACCATGCTGCCGAGTGAACCGCGGTCTTCAAGCGCGGTGAACTCGCCTGTTTCCAGGTTGACGCGATACAAGGCATCATCGTCATGGCCTTCCCGGCCGAGGCTGTAGGAATGGCCATCGTGGATCATCAACGGCCGGCGGGCGGTATGGTCGTGAGCTTTGTCAAGCGTCCACAGCCGCTCAAGTCCATCGGCGCTGATCCGGAAACCGGCGAGGTGGAGCTCATCCCCATCCTCGGCGTCCACGATGGCAGTCAGGATGTCACCCTCGACGGGAACCGGGTAGGAGCGGGGAATGCGTGCCACATCCTTCTGCCAGAGCAATTCACCATCCGCGACAGTGACCGCGCTGATCGTTGGACTGTTCTTGACAATCACCACCGGCTCATCATGGCCGTGCCACAGTGATGGTGTGTTCGTACTTGCGATGACGTCATCGACCCGCCACTGCTTCTCACCTGTTTCCGTGTCGATGCCGACGAGGTCGCCCCCGAAGTTCGTACCGACAAGCAGCCCGTCGACGACGATGCGGGTGCCGGCGTGGAAGCTGCCCGCGCTTGGCTGGGTGTTTTCCTCCAGGGACTCTTCACGGTTGCGCTGCATCCCTTCGTAAAACCCGGGCAGCCCGGACTCCCACAGGACTTGCCCGGTGTTGGCATCCATCGCCCAGAGCTTGCCGCCCGAGCCGACGGCGAAGACCTTGCCCTCACCCACCGAGGCCGTCGAGCCGGGCGCCTCTTTCCATGTGTTGTAGAGGTTCAGCCCCGTCTGCTCGAAGCGCTGCTTCCACAGCGTGGCGCCGGTCTCGAGATCGATGCAGATCACCACATCATCGGCGAGAATCTTCCAGGATTCCTCGAGCTGACGGCCGTAGTCCCGCGCCACGCTCTCAGCGGTGGAGGCATCGCCGGACGGCTCGTAGTAGTGCAGATACACCTTGCCATCGTAGACCACCGGCGATGCGGCACCACCGCCCGGACCGCCTTTGAGGTTCCTGCCAATATTGCTACTGCCGTAGCGCTGAATCTGGGACCGCGCCGGCGGCGTTCGCTCACTCTTCCACAGCAGCCTCGCCTCGGATGGATCATCAATGAGCGGCGTGTCGGTCTCCGCGGCGCTGAGCGAATGATTCGGGCCGTGCCAGGTCGGCCAGTCCACTTCCGGGGCAGGGTTGGCCGCGCGCAGCTCCTCGGTGGGGACCTGCCGGCCGCTGACAGCACCCTCGGTGCTGTGCTTTGGATCCGTGCGGGTATCATAATTGCCGGTGATTTTGCCATCGTCGATGCGCAGGTCGAACTCGTAGACGAGTTCCTTTTGACCCCATTGCTCAGGATAACCCGGATTGTTCGGGTCGAACCGCAGTGAGCCGTGGAGGCGGTCGCCCTCGAGGCTGACCTCGGACTCGAGGATCGAGGTGGGGAAGTCGACGCCGCCGCCACGGTAGATCGGCTCGACAAGTGCCCCGGCAAGTTGCCCTTCCCTCATCTCGATCAGCGCGGTGACCTCGCGCTCCACACCGTGCGATGGTTTGAACGTGATGCGATGAACGGCGTTGGCGGGGTCGGTTGCGCCGCCGTTGGCGAGTTCGGCACGGCCGCTGATCGCGTGACCGGTCTCGCGCGTGCCATGGTATCCATGGGGATTCTCGTGGTAAACGGTCGTCTCACCTTCGACAATGTTGTGCTTCACCTCAGCTTCGAAGGTGAAGCTGTATTCACCACTATGCGGATAGGTGGCATCGATGTCGATCGTCGCCTCCCCCTTGATCCGCTCGCCATCAAAGCTCGCCTCGGCATCGACCTCTTCTCGCAGGCTCCATGGCTCATTGCGCTCGGGGTGGGCATCGGCAGAGATCAGCTCATCGCCCTTGACCACGAGGTCGAGGTAAACATAGCGCTGCCAGGTGGCCGAGGGACCGCGCAGGGGCCGGCCCATCTCGATGTGGAAGCGGACCGGTTCATCGGGGCTGATGGCCGCCT
>PUNN01000097.1 GCA_003552605.1 Phycisphaeraceae bacterium | reverse complement strand
GGGGCGGTTTCCGGGGGCGGTTTCCGGGGGCGGTTTCCGGGGGCGAGAGCGGCCGGGGGTGAGGGCAGATTTGTGCCCATCGTGCCGGTGGCCGAACCAAGGGCCGACCCCCGGATGCGGCGGGCTGAACGGTACGTGCAGCACTTGCGCGGTTGCACCGAGCCCCCCTCACCCCAACCCTCTCCCCGGGGCAGAGGGAGAAAAACGCCCGTGGCGCATGTCATGCATCCCGAGGCCAACGCATGTCGCTTCACCGGGCGCGTCAGAAACCGGCCCCCAGCTCCCCGGACCCCGGACCCCGGGCCCCGGGCCCCGGGCCCCGGATACACGGTTGCTGACCATGCCTCCCAGATTCCACCGTTCGCGCCAGACGACGCTTGGGCATCGTGAAGGGGGGCATCGGGACCTGCTACCATTTGCTTTGGCCTGCCGGCCGGGTGCCGGCAAGCGACAGGATGATGCGGGCATGAGCATGGCTCGAACCACAGGCAAACCCTCGAAATCCGTCCGTGGCCAGCCGAAGGCCGCTGGCGGTGGTGGCAAAGCAGGCGGCGAAGACCGCTGGCGCCCGCTGGCGTGGATGGGCCTGCGATTCGAGGTGCCACGCCACTGGGAGGTCCTTCAGCACGGCTCGGACCCCACACGCGGACGGCTTATCCTGGTCGACCGCCGCCGTCAGCGGATGCAGCTTTCGTGGGCGAAGCTGGACAGCAGGCCGGACCTCGAGCAGGCCATGGCCGATCACCGCAGCCGTGACATGACCGAAGATGCCGATGTCGAACTTTCTGAAATGCTGCGGCCTCACGGCTGGATCGGCTACACCCGCTTCAGCGAGCAGGGCGCGTTGACCCGACTGACCCGCTACGAGCAGGAGTTGGCCTACTGGGTGGACCTGGTCATCTCTCATCCCGGCCGGCACGACCCGGCGCTCGATGAGGGGCTGGCCGGGGGATTCGATGCGCCGGGACCTGATGAGCCGGTACATTGGCGGGCATTCGGCCTGGATGTGCGCACCAGCCCGGAGTGGAAGCTCAGCGGTACCACGATCAACGCAGGCGATGCAACTTTGCGTTTTGCCGAAAAGGATGGCCTCTCGGAAGTGGCGGTCCGACGGCTTGGCATGATCGATGCATGGTTTCTCGGCGATGTGCAGCAGTGGCTGCGGCACCACATCGGGGTCATGGTCGAAGCCGAGTTCACCACCGTGCGGATGGGCAACGAGTCTGCGGTGAAGGCCACGAGCCGCGAGCCAGGCACGCGATGGCGCCGGATGCTGGGCAAGTTGCGAGTCCGCCGCGATGCGGCATGGGCCTGTGACACCTCGAAATCGCTGGTCTGTGTAACCACGTGGTCGCCCGATGCCGAACCGGTGGAGCCCCATGAATTCGAGGTCGACACATGGCCGATGATCTGAACCCGAGAGCACGCGACTTCGATGAACTGCTCGACTCGGTGCCGACGCCCAACGTTGCGGCCAGGACGGAAAAGTCATCGCGCTATGCACTGGTGGTGCGTGTGCCGATCCGCCGGCGCTGGTTCAACAGCCCACCGTTAAGTTGGATGATCTCCACACGCACCCACCGCGGCCTGGGCCTGGACAAGATCGGGGCCGAGATTTACCAGATGTGCGATGGGCGCACCCGGACCGAGCGGATCATCGAGAAGTTCAGCCGCCGCTACGTCACCAGCTTTCATGAAGCACGCGTGGCGGTATCGCAATATCTTCAGACACTCGTTCGCAATGGGGTGGTGGTCCTCGTCGGGCCAGGCGACAAGGCGAGCCGGTCATCAGGCAAATAAACGTAACTGCCGAAAACCTGCGAGCGCATCAGCCAACACAGCCGGGCCGCCATGACCACCTCGCGCAGGCTTGGCGGACGACCTTCGTGCAGTGGTGTCAGGCCCAGCAGGCACGGCCACGACCCACTCGTGGAGGATGGCCGTGATTGCCATCGCTTCCAGTTTACTTGATGCAGACTGAGGCCCGAGTATCCTCTATGCCATGCTCACACTCGCACCGGATCGAAGACACTTCGTCAACGGCGACGGCCGGGCGGTCCTTTGGCTGGGCGATACTGCATGGAACGGCGTTCTCAACGCCACCGATGACCAGTGGGCCGAGTACCTGGCCCTGCGGAAGTCCCAGCGCTTCAACGTCATCCAGTTCGTCACCACGCAGTGGCGCGGCTGTAGCAGCCCGCCCATCGGCCGGCCGCTGCAAGTTGACGGCGACCGGGCGACGATCAACGAGGAGGCATTCGCAACGCTCGACCGGCGGATCGCGATGATCGCCGATCACGGCTTGACACCCGCGCCGATCATGTTCTGGGCCATCGGCCCCAGGGATGTCGGCCAGTTGCTCCGCGAGGAGGACCTGGTGCGCATCGGCCGGGAGATGGTACAGCGGTGGAAGGCCCATCGCCCCATCTGGCTGCTGGCAGGAGATGGCATGTACGAGTCGGTCGCCGACCGCTGGCGCCGCATCGGCCGGGGCATATTCAGTGATGCCCCCAACGAGATCGCCAGCATGCATCCCGGCGGCCGGAGTTGGGTGGGCGAGTTGTTTGCCAACGAGCCGTGGTACTCGGTGGTGGGCATCCAGTCGGGCCACGGGAAGGCCGCGGCGGACCTCGAGTTCCTCCTGCGCGGCCCTTGGACGCGGCAATGGCACGAAATCGCAGCACCCTTTGTAAACCTCGAGCCCAACTACGAGGGCCATCCCGCCTACGGCACGCAGGAGCCGTTCGAAGCGTACCACGTACGACGGGCGGCATACTGGTCGCTGCTGCGCGTGCCGCCAGCCGGTGTGACCTACGGCAACAACGAAATCTGGAACTGGCTCCAACAGCGCGGCCCCTCCGAGAACCACAAAAACCTGCCTGATGTGGGCCCGTGGAGCGATGGGCTTCGCACGCCCGGCATCGCCTCGATGACTGTGATGCAAAATATCTTCGACCGCCTGAACTGGACTGCCCTGCGCCCGGCGCAGCAACTGCTGGCCGACCAGCCGGGCGAGGATGACCTCAACCGCTACATCGCGGTGGCCACATCGGAGGCCGGGCAAAGCTTGGCTTACCTGCCGGTCGGGGGCGAGTTGAGCTTCACCAACGCGCCAACGGGAGACGCCCGATGGATCGACCCCCGCAGCGGCGATGAGCAGGTGGCCACCGGACGTGCCGGCCGCTTTGCCGCACCGTCAGATGAGGACTGGCTGCTGGCCATCGGTTGAGACAAACACGCAGTGATGCCCAACACGATGCGCCAACGGGGATATACCCGTGCGGCAGGGCATCATGCTCCATCACCCCGGGCACCCGCTCGGCTGATCTCGCTTGACTGCGGCCGCTATACGCTCACCATCAGAGGCGCCGGTCAGGCCCAGTCCGACATCCAGACCAGCAAGTTGACACACATACTGAGTGCCACAAGTTTTGTAAAGACAAAGGGAACACTTTGCCCGCCGCGTGCCCCCCAGTTCCGCCCCGGTACCACCCTGCCTCCCCGTTTACGGCAGCGCCATGCGGGTTTTTTCAAAAAAACAACCGTTAAATCTGGGTTTGATGATCTGCCCGGCAACCGCTAGCATACTATTCAAGCCCATGCGTGAAAGTCTCCAAAAGGTGATTCCACGTTTCAGCAGGCTTGGCTGACCGGCGCAGACCGGGCCGGCCTGGTGGGGGCGCCGGTTCCAAGACAAAGGCCGGTCCACCCAGACACCGCCGGCGGCCGCCAGATCACGACTCAAGTCGAACCGGCAAGCCAATCACCGGATTCACAACAGCCAGGAGTTCAGCCATGAACAGTTGCCGCAATGACGAAATCCTTCCTCGATGCGGATCGTTTCCCGGAAGAGATGGACTATTCGGCGTTCCCGGATGGCACAAGGGGCGGCTGTCACAGGGCGAGGATGGTATTCACCTGCGGAGCAGCCGCCGTTTCGGCGCAGTCGCGTGGGTGCCCATGATGTGCGTTGCATTGCTTACGGCTGCCTGTGCCGGGCCGGCGACCCCGCAAACGGCGGAATCGGATGCGCACGGCCGGTCGTCTCAAACCGCCGCGGAAGAAGATGAGATAACGCGGGAAGTGCTGCATAATCCTTATCAGGATATCGACTGGGACGAGGTGGAACGACATCGCACCTGCCTGCACATACACACCCAGGAAAGTGATGGGCGTTTTACGCCTGATGATACAGTGCAGAAATATGTCGATGCCGGCTATACCATTCTTTCCAGCCTCCTCAGCAGAATCTGTGGGCCATCGGTCGGCTGGGCAGTTGTCCAAGTTGGTGATATAAAGCCACTTGCGCCGCCTCGAAGGTGCGGAATCCGTAGGCGCGTTTGTACCCCAGTTTCACGTTGGCGTTCATTCCCTCCACAATCCCCGAACTGTACTGCTTCTTGGCCTCGAACCAGTTGAGGATCAACTGGCGATGCTTGCGCAGGCTGCGGGCCAGTTTCTTCAGCGGCTCCAGCCGGCTGCGCATCACGTCGCGGCACCAGGCATCCAGGTGCTTGCCCGCCCATGTGGGGGAGGTGTAGTTCCACAGCAGGTGAAGGGCCTGCACCTTCAGGTACGCCCGTGTCGTCTTCAACTGGTACTGAAGCAGGTCCTTCAGCCGGGCCCGCTGCTTCTGCGTCAGATTCGGCTTGCGCTTCAGCAGGCACCAGCGGGTTTGGTGCAGAACCGGCTCATAGCCCTCGGCCTTCAACTGCTTGGCCTCCGCCGCGCGGATCTCATCCACCGCCTTATTGGCGTTGGCCACGATGTGGAAGCGGTCCAGGATGTGAAGCGCCGATGGCAGCTTCTTGGCGATCACCTTCAGATATGGCTGCCACATGTCCGTGCAGACGTAGCGGATCGAGGCCCGCGCATCCACCCCCGACCGCTTCAGCATCCGGAAGAAGCCCAACAGACTCCGCGCGGTGCGGCCCTGGGTCACATGCAGCAGCCGGCGGCAGTTGCCGTTGAGCTGATAGACCAGGGTCAGGTAGTTGTGCCCCTTGCCATGGGCAACCTCGTCGATGCCCACCGCCGTCACCGAGCCCAACTCACGGTGCTGCAGGCCGTAGGACACCGAGGCCTTGACCGCACGGTACACCGTGTCCCACTTGATCCAGAAGGCATCGGCCACCTGCTTCCAGCTCAAACGCTTGGCCCACCTCGACACAAACCCCTCGTAAGCCAGCGTCATGTGGCTCTTGCTGCCCGGCTCCAGCCAGGGCACCTGCTCCACCTTGACCCCGCACCGCGGACAGTTGATCCGGCGCATGGCGTAGGCCAACACCACCGCCAGGCCCCAGAGCGGGGGAAAGTCAAAATAACGCACCGGCTGCGTG
>PUNN01000357.1 GCA_003552605.1 Phycisphaeraceae bacterium | reverse complement strand
TCTGCACCCGAAAACAGCATGGGCGGCCCCGAGGGGCCGCCCAGCACGATTCCTTCGGGCACGATGGTTTGCGCCCGTTACTGTTTGACCTGGAGCGCGATGTTGGTCATCAGCCGGCGGGCATCGTCCGCGGCGTAGCCGATGATGCCCCAGCGCCGCACGCCCAGCGCACCGAGCGACAGGTCCTCATCGGAAAAGATCACCGCTGGCCGATCGTCCACATGCATCGCCCGCAACCGCGGCTGTGGCGGGTAATCCAGTCGATACGCCGTGTACCGACGGTAGTTGATTCGGGTGACATCGTAACCGCCATCGGCCTCACCGGAGAGCAAGGCATCCTCGGCCCCGACCGGCAACGCGCGGCGGCCGAAGCTGTCGCGCAACTGCTGCTCCAAGTCGCGGGCGAAGTCACCGTGACCGCCGAGTGTTTCGATCAACACGGTGCCTCCATCCTCGACGAACCGCTCGATGGCCTCGATTTCGGCACTGCTGAGTGAAGTTTCATCAATCCCGGCGACGTGAACCAGGTCCAGGTCGTGGTCGGTGATCTGCGAAAGCGAGAGGGAGCCGTTGCTTTCGCCTTCATCATCGGGAGCGCCGGTCAGCTCGACATCGACGCCGGTCCGGTTGAACAGGTGGATGCCGGCGACGTCCCACGCCGCGGGCTCGATGATGCGGCCGCCGCCGGGCCGGGCCAAGCCGATGCGGACGGTGCCGGTCTCATCCACATCCTCATCGCGCTGCTCCATCTCACCTTCAAGACGGTTGGGCAGCGCACCACGGTTGGTGGCCATGGCGAAAAGGTTCATTGTGAGCTTCGCCACATCCCCGCGACGGCCTTCGCCGATCGACTCGAGGAAGCGCTCATCAGCCTGCCAGGCATAACCCCAGTCGTTCTGGCCCTGCGGCAGGACGATCAGGTCGCGGACGCCGTTGTTAAGCACCTCGACATTGTGCTGCTGGGGGTTGACCTCGAAAAGCGTGTTGAAGATCGGATGCTCGGCGTCCGCACGCTCCCACTCGAGCTGCGGATACAACTCCCGGCCGAGCTGGTCCACCGAGCTGGCAAATGCGCTGCTGCCCTGTTCGGGGTTGGCAACCAACATGCCGCCAAGATCAAGATACCGCCGCAGGTTGGCCTTCTGCTCGGCGGTGAGGTCAAGGTCTTCCCGGGACGAGATGTAGGCCACGGGCGTGGCGATCAGGTCCTCGGCCGGGTGCTCGATGCTCATGGTGTAGAAGGTGACATCGCCCTCGCGGAAGTCGGAAATATGCCGCGAAAGGAAGTAGAGGTCGTTAGGCCGCTCGTTCCACGAGATGCCGGGCACCTCGAGCTTCGTCGCCCAGACGGGCACGTGCCCGTGGGCGAGGAAGATCAGTGACAGGGCCATATCGCTGATCCGGCCGGAAGGCTGGTTATTTTCCCAGCCGTCAACGTTGTCAGCGACGTGTTCGACACCCATCCGGAACCAGTCGCGGTCACCGAAGTACTTGCGCCCACTTGCCAGCGCCACACGCTCGATACTCATCAGGTGGTAACCGCCATCGCCGGTCTGGTGGGTGCCGCGGTAGCTGCTGAAGTCATCATCCGTCCAGGCCAGCCCCTGGTTGATCGCCGCCGCGACCTCGCGGTCCGCTCGCTGGCGGTCGCGCAGGTGCTCCTGCTGACCGATCAGCAGCGCCGTCAGCCCGGCCAGGGTCATCGTGTCCGAATGCCGGCCGTGATTCGTCGGGGTGTAGCCCCACCGACCATTATCATCCTGGGACTCGATCCAGTGGCTGATCGACTTTTCCCAGAACTCACCCTCGATGGGAATGCCGCGCTTGGCGCATTCCCACAGGCCGAGCAGGTGATATTGCGTGTTCGAGTGATCACCGGAGCGCTGATCCCCATCGTAGTGGATGGTGGTCGTTTCAGGGTCGTAGTTCGTGCTCAGCCAGTAGAAGACATCATTGATCGGCTCGGCCAGATCATCATGCACCGCCGCCCAGACGTGAGCATGCAGGCCGACCTGGTAGGTCTTCTCGAGTTCGAACTCCTCCTCCTCGGTCTCGAGGTCCGCGAGCACCTGCATTGCCTTGGCCACCTCCGGCTCCTGCGGGCTCACGCCCGAGTAGAGCAGCGCCGCCACCACCAGCGCCGTCTGGCCCGTACCGCCGGTGTGACTGGGCCCCTCATCATTCCAGCGGCCATCATCATCCTGCATCTCGAGCAGCGTCGCCTGAATCCGCTCGATCATGTCCCGGACGTGAGCATCGGTGGCCTCATCGGCCGACACCGCCTCAGCACGCGGTTGCATCGCCCCGAAGGCCATCACCGCCACACAGAACGCAGCCCCCATCCATCGCATCATCTTCGCCAATCTGCCCGGGTGGTTCGGTTCGCACTGGCTCATGGGAAACAAACTCCAATGTGTCCGAGGTACATCAGCGAGCCGGCTGTGGGTCTTGCGCCGGCACTCGCTGGAATTGTAGCGCGGCGGGCCGTCCGCCGCCAAGATGTCGCAATCCTTTTTAAAACACATACTTACGCATCACGATACAATCGGCCTTTCACCGTTTTGGCCGGCTATCATCGGCCGCCGCGCTGCGAGGTCACGGCGATGTTCACCAGAAGCCGCCGCGCATCCTCCGCCGCGTAACCCATGATCCCCCACCGCCGCACACCCAGCGCCCCGAGCGACAAATCCTCATCCGAGAAGATCACCGCCGGCCGGCCACCGTGATATATCGCCCGCAGGCGCGGGGACGGGGGAAAGTCGATGGCGAAGCGGGTGTAACGGCGATAGTCGACGTGCGAAATGCTGTACGTACCGGGGATAGCACGGTCGAGCAGTGGCTCCTCGGTTCCCACCGGAACCGCCCGTCGACCGAACGCCGGCCGCAATTGGCGCTCGAGATCGCGGGCAAACGCGCCATGGCCCCCGACCGTCTCGATCAGGACCGTCCCGCCGGCATCGACGAAAGCCCTGATGGCGGCAACCTCGAGGCCACTGAGCGTGACCGCCTCGATACCGGTCAGGTGGGCCAGGTCGACATCGCTGTCACCGAGTGAAGCAAGCTCGAGCACCTCACCGGCCCCTCGTCGCCCCGCCTCCCCGAGCGCTGGGGCATCCGGCAGTGCCGTGGTCTGTACGTTGAGGCTCGCATGGTTGTGCAGTCGCACGCCCACAGCGTCCCAGACAGCCGGTTCGGTCATCCAGGCGCCGCTGTAGCGAGGCAGGCCGATGCGGACACTGCCGCGCGTGGTGACCGAATCAGCCCGGGTTTCAATGTCGCTTTCGAGCCGGTTGGGCAGCACGCCGCGGTTGGTGGCCAACGCAAAGAGGTTGATCGTCAACCGTCCGGTATCACGCGGGTTACGCGGATCGAGCAGGTGGCGATCGTTCTGCCAGGCCATGCCCCAGTCGCTTTCGGGCAGCACGATCAGGTCGCGAATGCCGTTGCTCAACACGTGGATGCGATGGTTGTGAGGGTTGACCTTGAACAGCGTGTTGTAGATCGGGTGCTCCGGTCCGGCCCGCTTCCAGCTCAGGTGCGGGTACATGGCCTCGCCGAGCGAGAGGATGGCGTTGTGGAAGCTGCTGCTCGCCTGCTCGGGGTTGGCCAGCAGCAGGCCGCCAAGGTCAAGATATTGCCGCAGGTTGGCCATCTGCGCGGGGGTCAGTTCAATGGCACGGTCGCTGGAAAGGTAGGCCACCGGCGTGGCTGCGAGTTCCTCCGCCGGCCGGTTGATGCTGGCGCGGAAGAAGCCGATCTCACCTTCACGAAAGTGCGAGATGTGCTCGGAGACGAAGTAGAGGTCGTTGGGCCGGTTGTTCCAGGCCGTGCCCGGCACCTCGAGCTTGGTCGCCCAGACGGGCACCCGCCCGCGAGCGAGAAACATCACGGCGAAGGCGGTCTCGACGATCTCTCCCCGGTTACCCCATCGGAACTGGCCGGACCCATCGTGGTTGACCTGCCGGGCTGAGTTGACGATCTGGCGGGCCCCGATCTCGAACCAGTCATGACCGGCAAGGTATCGCAGCCCGGAGGCGAGCGCCACGCGCTCGACACTGATGCCGTAGTAGCCGTTGGGCATCCGGCCGCGGAAGTCACCGTCGGCCCGGCTGAGCCCCCGGTTGATCGCGGTGGCGATGCGGGGCTCAGCACGGGGCAGGTCGCGGTAGCGCTGCTGCTGACCGATCAACAGCGCGGTCAATCCGGCCAGGGTCATGGTGTCTTCGTTGCTCGTGCGCCGGTTGGTCCGGTTGTGAGCGTGACCGTAACCCCACGACCCCGAATCGTTCTGATTCTCGATCCAATGGCGGATCGATGCATTCCAGAAGCTGTCCCCCACCGGCAGCCCGCGCTTGGCACACTCCCACAGGCCCATGACGTGGTATTGCGTGTTGGAATGGTCACCGGCGCGGCGGCCGCCGCGGTAGTCGATGGTCGTCGATTCAGGGTGGTAATTCTCCGAGAGCCAGTAGAACACATCACGAAGCGGCGCAGCCAGTTCATCGTTGACATGGGCCCAGACGTGACCGCGAAGCGCCACTTCGTAGGTCCCGACAAGCTCCTGCTCGCGCAACCGTTGCAGCGCCCGCTGCATCTGTGGTTCCTGCGGGCTGACCCCGGCATACAGCAGGGAGGTGACCACCAGGGCGGTTTGCCCGACCTCGAAGGCGTGGTTCGAGCCACCCCGGTCCCAGTGGCCCTCGTCGCCCTGGAGGGTCCAGAGCCGGGCGATGAGCCGGTCGAGGGCATCATCGACCTCGGCATCGGTCACTGCCTGTGCCGCCCCCACGGGCAAGAGCATCAGCACCGCGAGGACCAACGGCATGAGAAGATGGCCGTGGCAACGCTGCCACAAGCGATGGTGGGCGGGGAGGATTTTCACCACGGTGGGGGTTCCTCGAATGCCCGGTAGGGTAGGTGGCGGAAGCCACCCGTTCAGGCGGGGCCGGGCCTCACATAATTTTAACCCCGGAAATGCGAAAATCTTTGCGGTCGGCCCAGTAATTGCACAGCGCCGGCAAGCCAGCACCTGCCCCGTCACGGGAACAGCTTGCGAAGACATCCTTGTAAAACCAATCTTCTTTTTCTTGCTTGCTGTGGCCACAACGCCACGCGTTTTGTGGAAATGGGGGACTGGCAGGAGGGGGGCTCGCCGGTCGTGACAGTGGTGCCGGATCTCGCGGCGGTGGCGGTCGCAACGGGAGGCCGCCATCTCCGGGGGTATTTCTCTGGGTGCATGACACGCACCGCGGGCAGGCAACCCCGGGGGTGGCATGGTCAGCGGGCTTTCCGGGGGTCTTCAGCCCGATGGCCATGCGAGGCTGCAAGGCGCTCGGGGCGTCCGAAACTCC
>PUNN01000074.1 GCA_003552605.1 Phycisphaeraceae bacterium | reverse complement strand
GGCCCATGCGCGAGAGTTGAGGTGATGCATGGCCATCAGCCGCTCCCGGAGAGCCGGCTGCTGACCATGCCCCCCACGGCCTACGCGCGTTCGCCCCGCCTGCATCGGGTGCAGAGGCTCGCGGTCGGTGTGCTATGCTCGTGGGTATGGATGAACCGGCTCAGGATCAGGTCGCGGCGGCTTCGGCGGATGCGGTGGCGGCATTTGATCGGATTGCCCGCAGCGCCGCTGCGCTGCGCGGCCAACTCGGCAATGTCATTGTCGGGCAGGGCGAGGGGGTTGAACTCCTGATGGTGTCTCTGCTCTGCCGGGGGCATACGCTGATCGTGGGGGTGCCCGGATTAGCTAAGACCATGCTAGTGCGGACTTTAGCCCGCGCGGTGGGCTTGACCTTCCGCCGCATCCAGTTCACCCCGGACATGATGCCGAGTGATATCCTCGGTACGGAGTTGATCCAGGAGGACCCGGAAACCGGCCAGCGGAGCCTGAAGTTCGCCCCCGGGCCCGTGTTTGCCCAGCTTATCCTCGCCGATGAGGTCAATCGGACCCCGCCCAAGACTCAGGCGGCCCTGCTCGAGGCCATGGCCGAGCGCCAGGTCACCGTGGCGGGCCGGACGATGCCGCTCGAGGAGCCGTTCGTCGTCGTGGCCACGCAGAACCCCATCGAGCAGGAAGGGACCTACCCGCTGCCGGAGGCCCAACTCGACCGGTTCATGTTCAGCCTGTGGATGGACTACCCGGGCAAGGCCGAGGAGGTCGAGATCGTCGCCGGCACGCCGCGTATCCACGCCGCGGCGGTCGAGCCGGTGCTTGATGGGCCTTCGCTGCTGGAGGCGGCGGAGGTGATCTGGCAGATGCCGGTGAGCGACCACGTGGTCAACTACGCCGTGGACC
This sequence comes from Phycisphaeraceae bacterium, assembly GCA_003552605.1. Lineage (GTDB taxonomy): Bacteria > Planctomycetota > Phycisphaerae > Phycisphaerales > Phycisphaeraceae > B1Sed10-187. Next base: position 4,477 of record PUNN01000074.1, on the reverse strand, counting down.
TCGCCCGGGCCACGCGGCCGGCCGAGCCGGGGTCGCCGGCGGTGACGCGGCAGTACGTCGAGTGGGGGGCCGGCCCCCGAGCGGGCCAGTACCTCGTTCACGGGGCCAAGGCGCTCGCAGCCATGCGGGGCGACCCCGCCCCGGCGTGCAAGCACGTACGCGACCTGGCCATGCATGTGCTCCGCCACCGGGTGGTGGTCAACTACGCGGCGACGGGGGAGGGGCTGAGCAGCCGGGATGTGGTGGCGAAGATTCTGGCCGAGGTCCCCGAGCCGGATTACGGCGGTTGAGGCGAGGTTTCGTGAACACTGCTCATCCACCGCCATCGACAGGAAGTTCACAACCCCACTGAGCCGCTCCGGGCGGCTCTATACTTGAGCAAGGATGAGCACCACTACCGCCAGCCATGGAGGGCCACGGTCACCGGGCGATGTCTCGCGGCTGTTCGATCAGGCGCCGCCGGCCGCGATCGAGCAGGAGATGTGCCTGCTCGGGGCAATGGTGCTCGATGGCCGTGTCATCGGCGATGTCGCCCAGATCGTTGGCGAGGATGATTTCTACCGGTCGCAACACACGGCCATCTTTCGCGCCCTGCTCGAGCTGTATGACACCAACGAGCCGGTGGAATTGCCCACTTTGCACCGCCGGCTTGCCGATGCTGGTACGCTCGATCAGGTCGGCGGGACCGAGTACCTCGTCGAGCTTGCCGAGTCGGTGCCGTCACCGGCAAGCGCGCCGTGGTACGCCCAGTCGGTCAAGGATGCCGCACTCAAGCGGAAGCTGATCGAGACGGCGACGAACATCCTGCACCGTGCCTTCCGCAGCCCGGACCCGGTGGATGAGCAGCTCGGCCATGCCGAGGCCGAGATCTTCCAGCTTGCCGCGACGCGTTCGACGCAGGAAGCGTCGATGCTCAAGCAACTGCTCGAGGAGGCCTATGCCCGCCTCGAGGCTTCCGATGGTGCCCAGCTTACCGGCCTCGATACCGGCTTCCGCGATCTCAACGAGTTGACGTGCGGCTTCCAGAAGGGGGAGATGATCATCGTCGCCGCGCGGCCGTCGATGGGCAAGACGGCCTTCGGGCTCAATATCGCCGAGCACATGGCGGCGACCAACGAAATCCCGATCGCGTTTTTCAGCCTCGAGATGAGCCGCCAGCAGCTTGCCCAGCGATTGCTCGCCTCGCGCAGCGGCGTGGATGCCCAGTCGCTGCGGGCCAACCGTCTCTCGGCCGATGACTTCGGGCGACTCGCTTTCAGCGTCGGTGAACTGTCCAATGCGCCCTTGCTCATTGACGATTCGCCCGGCCTCGATGTGCTTGCCCTGAAAAGCAAGTCGCGGCGGCTTGCCGAGAAGCGGGGTATCCAGGCGGTGTTCATCGACTACCTCCAGTTGATGAGCGCCCCCGGCCGGCAGGACAATCGCCAGCAGGAAGTCAGCGACATTTCACGCGGGATCAAGGCGCTGGCGCGGGAACTCGATGTGCCGGTGGTCTGCCTGAGCCAGCTCAACCGCGGCCCCGAATCGCGTGAGGGCCACCGTCCCCGTATGAGCGACCTTCGCGAGTCGGGGTCGATCGAGCAGGATGCCGACGTGGTGCTGATGTTGCACCGGGAAGACTACTACCACCGCGGCGATCCGGACTACGTCAACACCAACGTCACCGAATGCATCATCGCCAAGCAGCGCAACGGGCCGACGGAGACAGTCAAGCTCGTCTTCGACGGCGCCACACTTCGCTTCAAGGACCTTGCCAAGGGTTACTATGATGATTGATGTGGTGGGAGAGCAACTACGGAAAACGCGGAAGACGCAGAAACGGTGAGGAGCAGCGCCGCGCGGAGAGGTGAGGTTGTAGTTCCAAGCGGCGGCACGGACAAGCTTGTTGCTCATCATGGGAAGGGGGATTGCTGTGGCACCGAGATCATTGCCGTACCATCGCGGTATCGGCAAGCAAGGATATGGGCATGCCTTGCCCGAAGCCCCCTTTCCGTGCATTTCAGCTTTTCGGAGTTACTCCTTCTCCCCGTTCCGCCTGCACCGTGCCCCCCGCCCGGGGTAGCGAACCTGCCGGTTCAGACTGTCTCGCCTTCGGTCTTGTCCTCACGCTCGACCTGCTCGCCTTGATCCTCATCGATGATGACCGGGTCAAACAGGATCAGCTCCAGCGTCCGGTAGCCCCCATCGTCGCCGGCCGACCACTTGAAGCGGACGGGTTCCTCGGCGCGGAGGTAGGTCACCGTTTCGAAGGTCCACGGGTTGTCATAGTCGGAATCGTCGGCCTCGATGCGGACTTTGTAGAAAGGCCCCTCGACCGAGAGCACATGCAGGCTCAGCGACAACGCCTCGGAGCCTCGGGCGTTGGTGTGGCTGTTCATGATGCTCAGGTCACAGCGCTGGCCGATGTGAAGGGTGACCAGCGGCGACAGCAGCGGCTCGGCCTGGTCGTCGAGCAACTGGGCTTGGACGGTGACCAGCGGCTTGGGGGCATCGCCGTCCGCCGGGCTGGTGCCGTTGTCGGCATTCTTGCTCTTTTGATCGGCTGTCTTGTCGACATCATCGCTCATGGCGGGCGTGGGCGGGGCGATCAGCGCCATACAGGCCAGCGCGAACAGGGCATAAGCAATCCGGCGGGGCGAGGTATCCATCTTTGTCTCCTGCCGTGACAGGGCGGTGGGATGACGCAACGTCACGTCTATTGTACCTCATTCCGCGGCCGTGGGTACCCCCAATTGCGAATAAGAAAGGTCTGAGGGAAAAACTGTCATCTATGCGGCATCCGCTATGGTGAATTTGCGGGGCAGACGCCCTCGCCCGGAAGGCCAATCATGAGGGGGCGTCATTAGGGCGGCACCATGGCCCGAGCGATTCGGCAGGTCCGCCAGGGGGAGAGCAGCCCTCTGCCATGTGAACACGCTGCATCCGGGGGCCGGGGGGCCGGGGGTGTTCATCCCATGCAGCATCGTTTTCCTATGTTGCCGCTGCGCCCTGAAGTTGCTTGAACCGGTCGAACTGGGCCTCGAATGCGGCAGGATTGGCTGGTTCAGTGCGGGAAAGTTCGCTGCTGGCGCGGACGATGCTTCGCAGGTGGGACAGGTCACGCACATGTCCGGCCCCCATGGCCTGCGTCAGGGCGTTGCCCATGGCGGTGCCCTCGTAGGGGCCGACGATGACCGGACGTTGGATGGCATCGGCGGTCATCTGGTTGAGCAACTGGTTGCGGCCGCCGCCGCCGACGATGTGCAGCACCGCCGCCTCCTGCCCGGTCAGTTCCTGGAGGTTCTCGAGGGTCTGGCGGTAGGCCAGGGCCAGGCTCTCGAGGCAGGCGCGGACGTACTGGCCGGGATCGGCCGGCCGGGGCTGGCCGGTGGTGTCGGCGAATGTGTCGATCTTGGCCAGCATGTCACCGGGCAGGGCGAAGGGGCCATGGCCGACATCGAGCAGCGTGCGGAAGGGCTCGGCGTCCGCAGCCAACTTGGTCAATTGCTCGTAGTCGTATTCCTTGCCCTTCTTCTGAAAATCCTGTCGCACCTGTTGCACGAGCCAGAGGCCGGCGAGATTCTTGAGAAAGCGGATGCGCCCGCCCACGCCGCGCTCATTGGTGAACCCGGCTTCACGGGCGGCATCGCTGACGATGGGATTTTCGATCTCACCGCCCATCAGCGACCATGTGCCGCTGGACAGATACGCCCACCGGTCGATGTGCTCATCCGCGACGGGGATGGCGGCCACAGCGCTGGCGGTGTCATGGGAACCGGGCAGGATGATGTCGACGCTCACCCCGCCCACGGTTTCGACCAACTCGGGCCGAAGCGCCCCGATGCGCTGTCCCGCGGGGGTGATGTCGCCGAGCATGTGCGTGGGCAGGCCGAGTTGTTCGAGTAACCCCGTGGCCCACCGGCCCGTCCGCGGATCGACCATCTGCGTGGTCGAGGCAATGGTCGCCTCATTGACCTGTTCGCCGCAGAGCAGGTAATGCAGCAGATCGGGCATGTTCAGAAACCGGGCGGCGTTGTCGACCAGGCCGGGTTCCTTCGCGTGGCGGTCGACAAGCTGGTAGAGGCTGTTGATCGGGAGCAACTGGATGCCGGTGGCATCGTAGATGGCCTTCTCCCCGAGTTGCTGGAAGGCCTTGTTCATCGCTGCTTCGTGGCTGGGGTCGCGATAGATGAACGGCAGGCCGAGAAGCTGGCCCGAGCGGCCGATAAGGCCGAAATCGACGCCCCAGGTGTCGACGCCCATGCTCACCATCGGCAGGTTTTCCGCTGCCGCGGCCTCGATGCAGCGCTTCAGCCCATCGATGAGATTGGCAAACAGGCCCGTGGTGTTCCAGTGGAAGCCGCTGGGCAGGTGAACCGGCTGGTTGGCAAAGCGATGCTGCTCATCGAGCTGGATGCGGTCGCCGTCGAGCACGGCCAGCATGGCGCGGCCGGACTCGGCGCCGAGGTCGAAGGCGATGAACCCCTGTCTGCTCATC
>PUNN01000323.1 GCA_003552605.1 Phycisphaeraceae bacterium | reverse complement strand
GCTTTGGACACTTCCGGGGTTCCGGGGTTCCGGGGTTCCGGGGTTCCGGGGGCGGCTGCTGACCATGCCACCCGGGCTACATGCGTTTTCCCTCATCCAGCGGCCCGACTACCATTGGGCATGCAAACCAGTAAACTCCTTATTGACGGCATGAAATGTGACGGCTGTGCTGAAACTGTCCGCGGGGCCCTCCAGGGCCTCGGCGGGGTCACCGAAGCGAAGGTCGACCATGCAAGTGGCTTCGCCGACGTCACATATGACCCTGCGAAGGTGACCTCCGCCGACCTCGCCGCCGCGGTCGAGAAAGCTGGCTTCGGGGCTCGTCCGCAAGAGGCCTAGCCCGGCGCCCCCACCGCCACTTGCGTCACCTCAATCCCCCGCCGCCGGCACCGGTGCTCGCGGCGGTGACGGGGAGACCGCGGCCACGTCCCGCATCCGCCCTGAGTTGACCCCATGGCTGAAAAGACCACCACGCTTCATGTCTATGGAATGCGCTGTGCCGGCTGTGTCAGCGCGGTGGAGAAGGGGCTGACCGCCGTGCCCGGCGTGGGCGAGGCAAGTGTCAATCTCGCCACGGGCGAGGCGACCATCAGCCACGAGGCCACCACCACCGCCGAGCAACTCAGCCACGCCATCGCCGATGCCGGCTTCGAGGCCGCGATGGCCTCGGCCGACCAGACCGACGAAACAGACGCCCGGCCGGATCGTTCGGAACCGGGCGAATTAACACTCCCGGGCCTGGTCGTCGCCTCGATCCTCGCCGCGGCGGTAATGCTGCTGATGTTTCTGTGGCACGCCCCGGCCTCGGCGTGGGCGCAGATGGCACTGGCCACCCCCATCCAGTTCTGGCTCGGCCGGCCGTTCTACCGCGGCGCCTGGCATGCGCTGCGCAACGGCCGCGCGGAGATGGACACGCTGGTGGCGCTGGGCACGAGCGCGGCGTGGGGTTACAGCGCCTTTGTCACCATCGCAATGCTCTTCCACGGCCCCGGCGGTGAAGGCGGCATGGTCCATGTTTACTTCGACACGGCGGTGATGATCCTCGTGCTCATCGCCGTCGGCCGGATGCTCGAAAAGCGTGCCCGCCGCCATGCAGGCGATGCCATCGCTGGACTGATGGACCTTCAGCCACCGCAGGCCATCGTGATCCGCGATGGTGAAGAACAGACCATTGCCGCCGCCCAGGTCGAACGCGGCGATCACGTGCGCATCCGTGCCGATCAGCGCATCCCCGTCGATGGCACCATCATCGAGGGTGAATCGAGCGTGGACCAGGCCATCGTGACCGGCGAATCGCTGCCGGTGGAGGTGGGGCCCGGCAGCAGCGTCATAGGCGGCACGCTCAACCTCAGCGGCACTTTCCTCATGGAGGCAACCCGCACCGGTCGCGACACTGTTTTGTCACAGGTGATCGACCTGGTGCGCCGTGCCCAGGCCTCCAAGAGCCGGATACAGCGACTGGTCGACCGCATCTCAGGCGTGTTCGTCCCCATCGTGGTGGTCATCGCACTGCTGGCGCTGGGGGGCTGGTCGCTGGCCGGTGAATCGCTCAAGGGGCTGATGTCGATGATCGCGGTGCTGATCATCGCCTGCCCCTGCGCTCTGGGCCTGGCCACGCCCATGGCGATCATGGTGGGCACGGGGCTTGGCGCGCGGCGGGGCATTCTCATCAAGGATACCGCCGTGCTCGAGCGCGCCGGCAAACTCACCCACGTCATCCTCGACAAGACCGGCACGCTTACCGACGGCCGCGCCGCGGTCACGGCAATCGAGCCGCTCGATGGCTCGGGCATGGACGAATCACAGGTCCTGCAACTCGCCGCCTCCGTTGAAGCCGCGAGCAATCACCCGCTTGGCAGGGCCATGGTGAATGCAGCGGCCACCCGCGGGGTCGACACCATCGGCGTCGAGCAGTTCGCTTCCATCACCGCAGGGGGTGTGCGCGGGCGGGTTGATGGCCGGGAGATCATCGTCGGTCGCCTCAGCACGCTGCGTGAGCAGGGCATCGGTGTGACCGAAGAGGTCGAGCAGCACTTCAATGAAGCCACCGCCCGCCACCGTACCGCGGTGATGGTGGCGGTCGACGGCCGACCGGTGGCCGTGATCGGGTTTGCCGACACGATCCGACCCGAAGCGGCTCGCGTGGTCGGGCAACTGCAGTCCATGGGCCTGACCGTGCTGATGATCACCGGCGACAGCGAGCAGGCGGCACGCCAGGTGGCCGAAACCCTCGGCATCGATGAGAAGATCGCCGAGGTCTTTCCCGCTGATAAACAGGGTCAGGTCGAGAAACTGCGCGAGCAGGGCGCGATCGTCGCGATGGTCGGTGATGGGGTCAATGATGCCCCGGCGCTCGCCGCGGCGGACCTGGGTGTGGCGATGGGCCGGGGCCCCGGCGGTGAGGGCGGCGGCACCGACATTGCCATGGATGCCGGCCACGTGGTGCTGGTGGGCGGTCAGTTGAGCGCCGTGCCCGTGGCGATCTCACTCAGCCGGGCCACGATGCAGCGAATCTGGTTGGGCCTGGGCTGGGCATTCATCTACAACGTGGCCCTGATCCCGGTTGCCGCGCTCGGCCTGCTGCATCCGATGTTCGCCGCGGTGGCCATGTCGGCAAGTTCGATCAGCGTGGTGCTTAACGCGCTGTACCTCAAGCGGAAGCGCCTCGCCGGTGCCGAAGATGGCCGAGGCTGACCCCCAAGGCAAACGCATATAGCCGCAAGAATCGGTGGCATGGTCAGCGGCTGTCCGCAGCCGATGGCCATGCGGCCGGGGGGTTCCGAGCGTCGCGAGCGCCTCGAAGCCCCGAATGGCCATCGGGCGGAAGACCGCCCGCTGACCATGCCACCCCATTGATTCGAGAATTGGGGCACTTGCGGGAACCGGCGGGCACCCGAATTGCCCGAATTGCCGGGTGCATGACACGTATCGCGGCTGGTCGCCCGGGCCTTCACTCCCCTCGCCCTCCGGAAGAGGGGCCGGGGGTGAGGGCGGGTTCGGAGGGCCCCTGCGTCTTTTCCCTCACCCCAGCCCTCTCCCAAGGGGAGAGGGGGCAAAAGGCGTTCCGCGACATGTGTCATGCCTCCCGAATTGCCCCCACCGCAAGCGGTCGATTGCCGGCACGGGTTGCGCTCTGCTATGCTTTTGTGGTATCCGCTCGGTTGCGACATGGTTTCCGCTGGGACCACGTTTCTGCTGCGGGGCGTTGGGGACAAGGGGGGCTTGCTCATGGCCCAAGCATCGGTTTTCGTCGTAGATGATGATGCGAGTATGCGGTCAGCGATCGAGGCGCTGTTGAACTCGGCCTCGCTTGAGTCGCACCTTTTCGCCTCGGCGACGGCGTTTCTGGAACAATTCGACCCGAATATCCCCGGATGCCTCGTCCTCGACCTCCGCATGCCGGGCATGAGCGGGATGGAACTGCTCGAGCATCTTAACGGCCTCGACCATCAGCTTACCGTGCTCGTCATCACCGCATATGGTGATGTGCCCACCGCGGTCAAGGCCATGAGCCTCGGGGCCACCGACTTTCTCGAAAAGCCCTTCAGCCCGCCGGCTTTCCTTGATCGCGTCAAGCATGCCGCCGAGCGAGCGGTCAACCTCAACCGCCACCAGGAGGCGCGGCGGGATGCCCTCGCCCGCTTCAATGGCCTCACGCAGCGCGAAAAGGGCGTGCTCGACCTGCTGCTTGGCGGCATGTCGAACAAGCAGGTCGCCTTCGAGCTTTCGCTCAGCGAAAAAACCGTCTCCGCGCATCGCAGCCATATCCTCGAGAAAACCGGCGCTGAAAGCCTTATCTCGCTTGTCCACCTGATGGGACTTGCCGGCCTCAAGCGCGAGCATGTGCGAAACGCCCTCGCCGCGAAGACAGAGCCCACCGTCAACAACGAGGGCTCACCCGGCTGACATGACATTCGCCCGCTCGCGCCATGCGCATCAAGCCCGACAGCAGGCCGTGGCGAATCACCACTGACAGAGCCATCGGCCGCACACACGGTACTTACGCCGTTTTTCGCGGATTCGCGCCCTCCTGCGCCCGGATGCTTGACCCGCGGCACTGTGGCGAGTGACAATCCCTTGCAAGGAGTCATGCCATGCCCCTCACTCGCGATTGCCGATGTGGCTTCGCCCTCGCAGACCTGCTGACCCTTCTCGCCGCGTTCGCCGTGGCTGGGAGTCTGTTCCTTGTCGCATGCGGCACTGCGGGCGACGATGACAATGGCGACAATGGCAATGATGCCCGCCGGCCTGGCGATTACGGTGGTGCGCTGTCGCGGGCCCTTGGCCGCGGCCGCGACATTGAAGTCCAGAATCACGTGAGATCGCTTGCCCAGGGCATCTACAGCGCCCGGATGGCCGGGATGACGCTTTCTTCAGACGACACCCCGCTCGACCGGTTCAACCGCCTCATCGAGCAGGGCCATCTCCAGCCCGGTCAACTCGTCGCCCCGCGCGACCCCGACCGAACCGCCGCCACCAGCACCCCGATCGAGGCCGACACCCTCTCCTACGCCCTGCTGCACAGCGAAAGCCCGGCGTGGCGCGGCAGCGCCGGCAACCGCCGTACCCCGTTCATCGCCGACCGCCTGATCGATGATGAGCGAAGCATCTGGGCCGACCCGTGGGAAGGCTATGTCGGCTGGGGCGATGGCAGCGCCACCTACGAGGAGGACCGCCACGTCCAGACGGTCATCAACGGTCACCGCCACGAACGCGATGACCTGTTCTCCGGTGACCCCGAAACACAGGCCGTGCTGCGGTAACAAAGCAAATGCATGCAGGCGATGGCCATGACGGCCCGACCGGCCCGCCGCGGACCGTGTGATGCCCCCTCTGACCTGGACCTCATTTCCAGTGACTTGACGCGCCACCCCGCGCCCGGTTAGTGGTTATCTATGGAAGCCAACCCCACCGTCGCCGACACCGCTCCCCCACCTGCAGCGCCGCCCGCCGCCCCACCGGCTCAAAGGCCCGGCACAACCGGCAGTGAGGCCCGGCAGGTTACAGCCCATCCCAAGATCGTCGCCGATGGCATCACCTTCGATGACCTGTTGCTACTTCCCTCGCGCAGCGACTTCGTGCCCGCCGAGGCGGATCTGTCCACGCAATTGACCCGCCGCGTCCGCCTCAACATCCCTCTGCTGTCGGCCCCCATGGATACCGTCACCGAGGCGGCGCTCGCCATCGCCCTCGCCCAGGAGGGTGGGCTCGGGGTGATCCACAAGAACATGAGCATCACCGACCAGGTCCGCGAGGTGACCAAGGTCAAGCGGTCGGCCAACGGTGTCATCCTCGACCCCGTCGTGCTCCCGCCCGGGGCGCCCGTCGCCGAAGCGGTGCGCCTGATGAACGAGCACAATATCTCCGGTGTGCCCATCACCGAGG
>PUNN01000091.1 GCA_003552605.1 Phycisphaeraceae bacterium | reverse complement strand
TGTCATCAATTGTTCGAGCCCCAAGGGAGTTTCCTCGCGGGGGTGAATAACAATATCGAATTGGGCCGGTACAAAGTTGGCCATTTCACCCTTGGCCCGTCGTTGCTGATCCCAGTGGGGTTCCTGGTAAACGTCATCGGCCACCTCACCTAAGGCGATGACCCCTCGTGGCTCGCGTCCGACTTGCATCAGGAAGAGGCGGTCCCCCACCCCCATCGTTCTCCGGTTTCCCGTTGCCCAGGAAAATTCTGCCACTTGCCCCTGCCGAGTAAGGTTGGCGTATTCAGCCTGCTCGTTCTCCCAATGCGGAAAGAGCTTGCGGTTGTACAGCAGCAGATATGCCGGCATAAAGCCTCCCATCTGGCCCAACGGCCAAAACAGTTGCGATCACCCCGATCATTTTACCCGAGCATTGTAACAGTGGATCAGATTTCCGGGATAACGGCGGAGCTGGGCAGGGGTAAAGGTGTCCGCCACCGTTGGCAACGCCATGCTTTGTATCCCATAAAACCACCGCCTCCGGCGGTGCGACCCGAGCGGGCTCTGCCGCCCCGGCGTGAGACGTGGCGTTCACGATCGGATCCCTCAAGGGCAAGAGCCGTTGGCGTTCGGTTAATCCCAGACGCCGGGCGGAGGCTACGTTCACGGCTCGGCCCTTCTCAGGGGCTACACGTCCGGGGCGGCCCCTTCGAGGCCTTCCTGATACCACCGGCTCCGCGGGTAATTCGTCATTCATGAAGCGAACCTTGGCCACGGGCAAGCCGGTCAACCGGGCGGGCACCTGCGCGAGGCCCCTTCTCTCTGGGCCGAGGCTGCTGAGGGAAGACCGTCGAGGTGCCGGGTATCCTGTTGGAGGTGGGCAGGCCGTGTGGAGGTGCGACATGAACCGACTGACAGCGGGAGTGATCTTGGTGCCGGCACTCTGTATCGGCACAGCCTGTGACGGCACAGCCCCGGGGCATGGCGATCTGGAAGAAGCCGTGGTCCGCATCGCCGATGAGCCCACCAGCGGCATGGTGGAGGAGGATGGCACCTTCCGGCCCGAGCCGGACGCGGATAGCCCGGTGCTCGGCGTGCAGAGGCTGGAGGCCGCACTCGCCGAAGGCGATGTGACCGTCAGCACGGGATCCGGGCCGGCAGAGCATGGGCAGATCATCGTGGCCGATGACCTTACATGGGAAAACGAGACGGCCCTGGTGCTGCGGGCCGGGCAGGACGTTCGGCTGCTGGAGGATGTCACTATCACCCACACTGGGGCGGCCAGCCTGACCCTGCGGGCAGACAAGTCGGCCACGGGCAATGGCACGGTGCAACTCCATGAGGCAGCACAGCTCGATTTCACCGAGGGCGACACGGTCGAGATTCTCTACAACCCGCCGGAGGGGTATGACAGCCCGGTGGGCTTCGCCGATCGGGTGATCGTGGCGGCGGATGAGAATCTGCGGGCGATGATGCTGGTCAACGATGTGGATGACCTGCAGGCCATGCAGGACAACCTGTCCGGAAATTACGCCCTGGGCGGGGACATCGATGCGACCGAAACCGCCGAGTGGAATGACGGGGCCGGCTTTGAGCCGATCGGGGATGAGGATGACCCGTTCACGGGCACCCTCGATGGGCGTGGCCACACCATCGAGGGGCTGACCATCAACCGTCCGGGTGAACGGTTCGTGGGGCTTTTTGCCCGGGTGGCCGGGGAGGCGGCGATTCAGAGCGTGGAGGTGGCTGAAGCGAACGTCCACGGCGGTGGCTTTCAGTTTGATCGACAACTCGAGGAGTGGATTGACGGCGGTGTGGGAGCGTTGGCCGGATGGATTGGGGACGAAGCCTCGGTGACGGATGCCGAGGCCAGCGGGGACGTCAGCGGGGAAGGCGGGGTTGGCGGCATGGTCGGGGTTATGCGGGATGATGCCTCGATGACGGCTTCACAAGCCAGCGGGGACGTCAGCGGGGAAGGCCCTGGGGTCGGCGGCTTGGTCGGGGTGATGGGGGACGGTGCCTCGGTGACGGCTTCCCAGGCCCGCGGGGATGTCAGCGGTCGAGGTGGGGGTGGCGGCCTGGTCGGGGACATGTCGCATGATGCCTCGGCGACTGCTTCCCAAGCCAGTGGGGACGTCAGCGGGGAATTTTGGTACGTCGGCGGCCTGATCGGGAGCATGGGGGACGACTCCTCGGTGACTGCTTCCCAGGCCAGCGGCGACGTCAGCGGAATAGGGCCCGTCGGCGGCCTGGTCGGGTGGATGCTGCATAGTGCCTCGATGACTGCTTCCCAAGCCAGCGGCGACGTTACCGGGGAAGACTGGTATGTCGGCGGCCTGGTCGGTCAGATGGGCGGCCCGTTTGGCCCCAACAGCCCCACCATCGAGCAGACCTACGCGACTGGTCACGTGGAGGGCGATGATGCCGAGGCCGGTGGACTCATCGGGTTGATCGAAGATGTGGACGAAGATGGAAACGTTTCGGCCAGCTTCTTCGATACCGATGCGACCGGCACCGAGGAGGCCGTGGGCAAGGTGACCGACAGCGATGATCTGGATATCGATATTACCGGCCTGCCCACCGCCCGGATGCAGACCGCCGAGCCGTACATCGAGGCGGGCTGGGACTTCGAGGAGCGATGGACGATTGAGGAAGGCGAGACCTATCCGCGGCTGAGGGTGCTGGAGGAGGTGGACTGAGCCCAAGGTACCCTGTGGCCCCAGTACGCGTCCGATGTAACCGTTCGGTGATCGGCACCCGTCGGTCGCCAGGGCCTGACATAAGCGTCGATTGGCGATGGCCCCGGAGCGGTATGATCTCGAAAGGAGAACTTCTGATGGCGCGATGGCAAATGGTGACGGCGTGCGTGCTGGCGGTGGCGGGTCTGCTGCCGAAGGTGGTTGTGGCGGACGAACCGGTGCAGCCGGAGCGCGTGCGGGTGCTGGTGACGGGCCAGACGATGGCCGTCAACGGATACGACCAGGTGCCGCGGGGGCTGTTCGGTGTTCATTGGACGGACCTAGATCCGGAGATGATCCAGGAGTGGGGGATCGAACTGGCCCGGCAGATGCACCCCACGCCGGATGGGCACGTGACGGTTCCGGATGAGCGCGAGGACTGGCGCGGGCTGGCGATGGTGATGGACTGCCTGGGCGACCGGTACCACCCGGCAACCGTGCTGACAAACCCGGACTGGGAGGGGTTCTTTACCGAGCTTGGCACCCGATACGGGAACGAGGCGAAGGAGGCGGGTGTGCCGGTGATCGCCGAGTTCTGGAATGAGACGTTCCTGAACTGGTCCTACAAGCCGGGAGTGAACTACGACCCGCAGTTCTACGAGCAGGAGGGGCGTGAGGTGGGTGCTCCGATGACAATCAAGGGCTGGGACGAGCCGCTGGAGCACCTGGTGTGGAACCGGGCGATCCGGACGGTACACGTGGACGGCCGCAGCGACCTGATGAGCTACCTGGCGTACAACTACATCGGGCGGTTCCACCTGGCGGGGCACGAGTTCGAGTTCCGCGGGCACCGGTTCCGGAACCAGGAGATGTGGTGGGGGACGGACCCGACACAGGTGAGCTACTGGTCGGGGCGGCAGAATGCGCAGTTCTATCGGTGGATGCTTGTCCCGTTCGCGCAGGCGTTGAAGGAGGCGAACCCGGAGGTGGAGGTGATCGCGGGGCCGAGCTACTCGCCGTCGGCGGGCGGGTGGCAGGCGTGGGAGATCCTGTACAAGCCGGTGATCGATGAGGCGTGGCAGTGGATCGACGGGCTGACCGAGCACCACTACCGCGGCGACAGCCGGCGGGCGGCGGTGCAGTACGAGGTGATCACGTCCTACGCGATGACACGGTACGGGAAGTTCCTGCGGGGTTACAACACCGAAGCGGGCGGGCGGGCGGACGCGAACCTGCCCGGCGCCCCGGAGACCGAGGAGGGGGACCCGCTGCGGACGGCCATCGGGGCGTTCAACTATGGTTTGCGGGACATCGTCTACATGCTCCACACGCAGCCGGATAAGGCGGCGTCGCGGACGACGCACGGCGCGAACAAGGAGGGCTGGGGTCTGGGAGGGGACGAGTTCTTCTTCCGGCTGCTCAGGCCCCTGCGGGGGCGCCTGATCCTGACGCGTTCGAGCGACCGGGATGTATGGGCGGTGGCGAGCGTGAACGATGCGGGTGACCTGGTGGTCGTGGTCTACAACGACCACCGTGAGCCGCGGGAGGTGCGGGTGGACGCGCTGCCGCCGCGTGGCACATCGCTCGCGGGCGAGGGGACGCGGGCGTGGGTGGAGGTGGATGCTGAGGAACATCGGCTTGACCTGGTGGAAGAACCGCTGCGGCTGGAGGCCGACCGCGATGCGGCTCCGGGCGTGACATTGGAACTGGCCGCGCGGAGCGGGCAGCGGCTCGTCCTCCCGCTGACGCGAGAGGTTCCGGAGGGGGTGAGGGTCGAGCGTACCCAGTCCTTCGGTCCGGATGTGCTGATCCGCGTGAACCCGGACGAGATGGGGATCGTGGATATCGAGCTTGATGCGGAGCAACTGGCGGCGGCGGAGCGGGCAAGCCTGCGTCTGGCTCTTCAACCACACAACAGCGAGGCGTTGTGGCGGGTCGAGGGTGTGACCGAGTTCGCCCCCCTGCCGAATACACAGGGGATCGTGGAACTTCCGCTGAACCCGGCAGAGTTGGGCGAGACAGTGCGGGTGACGTTCCACTCGGGCCGCGAGAAGCCGGACGGGCTGCTGATCCCGGCGGTGAGCATCATGCTCGATACCTACCCGGGAAAGTGAGGGCGCGATGGCCCGCCCGACTCGCTGGATCGGCCCGGCCCACAGGCGATCAGCCGCGGCCGGGGAGTCGGCGGGGGTGGTCGGAGATGCCGAGGGGCACGGCGGCGAGCAGAGACCGGGAGCAGAACGAGCGGTGCTTCGTCCACTGATCCACTGTGAGCCCGGCGGCCTTCCCGCATCCACGTCCATTTCACAGACCATCATCGGCGGTTGCGCCGGTGCCCGGTCTCATACCCGCGGAGTTGTCGGCTGAGTTCCTTGGCCCGCTGCTCGGCGGGACTCAGTTGTCGGGTATGCGTCTCGACGTCGACCACGTCTGGCTGAATCGCCGCGCTGACGGGACGAGCACCGGGCCATGGCCAGTGCGGCTCGGCCGTGGATCAAAGCAGCGCGAAAAACCAGTGGGCCGAGCGACGGTCAGCTCCGGAGAAGAAAAAGCGGGGTACTCGGCGGTGAGCCGATGGGCTGAGGGATAAGATCACGGGGCAGACGTTTGCCCGGCCCGACTCCGCTCATGAACTGACTTCCAGCACAAGGACCGCCCCATGCCCCTCGAAGGCCCGCTCCTGATCATCCTGATCCTCGCCGCGATCATCGTCGCGGTGTTCATCGCCTTCTTCTTCA
>PUNN01000492.1 GCA_003552605.1 Phycisphaeraceae bacterium | reverse complement strand
TTATCGGCCCACACGCCACCGGCACTTGAATGCGAATTTGCTCCAATCCGCGCCGGGCGGGCAAATCCGGGCCTCAGCGACATTTAGCGGCCTTACGGCAGAGATGTTGCGGAATCGCTGGGGCCGGCGGCCAGCCGGTCCGGGTCCATGAAGCGTGATGGCCAGCGGACGCAATCGCCCCGGGGCCGCCGGCCCTGCGGGGCAATGCGGAGGGGGCGCGGCGGTGGCGGGGCTGATAAGCTGAAGTGTTATGACCCAATCCTCCCCCACCTCGCAGCGCCTGCGTCTGGTGATGCTCGGCGATATCGTCGGTGCCCCCGGCCGGCAGGCGGTGCGCCAGCTCATGCCTGAACTGCGGCGGCGCTGGTCGCCCGACCTGGTCCTGGCCAACGCCGAGAACGCCGCCAACGGCACCGGCCTGACACCCGAGCTTTACCGCAAACTCCGCGAGAGCGGGATCGATGCGATGACGCTTGGCGATCACGTTTACAAGAAGGTCCAGATCAGCAGCGTCCTCGAACGTGAGGCCGACATCATCCGCCCGGCCAACCTGCCCGCCGGGGCCATCGGTCGACGCTGGATGCGGGTGCCCGAGCGCGAGCGCAGTTCGATCAGTGGATACCAGGGCCCGCCGCTGTATGTGCTGACCGTTCTCGGCCGCATTTTCACCTCCCTGCCGTGCGACGATCCGTTCGCCGCGGTCGAACTGGTGCTGAGCAAGCTGCCGGAACCACGGCCCCTGGTACTTGTCGAGATTCACGCGGAAGCCACCAGCGAGAAGATCGCCATGGGCTGGTATCTTGATGGCCGCGCTGTGGCAGTGATCGGCTCGCATACACACGTGGCCACCGCCGATGCCCGCATCCTCCCCAAGGGGACGGCCTACATCACCGACATGGGCATGTGCGGCCCGCACGAGTCGATCCTCGGCCGCCGGGTGGATCGCGTGCTAACGCACATGACCACGGCGATGCCCGCGCCGTTCGATGTGGCTGAAGGCGACCCGCGGATCAACGGCATCTTCATCGAGATCGACACCATGCGGCGTTGCGCCATCACGGTGGAGCGTATCGAACTCGCCGCCGACCGCTCGCAGCCGCCCTTTACCGCCCCGCCCGCCGGCACTGGCACTGGCACGGGCAATGCCCACCTTGGCGGCGCGGGCGGGTAGAATCGCGGCGCTGTATACCCCCGCACTCCCCATACCTGCCGGCGCATCGCCAAGCCGCTGCGATGGCTCTGGCAACGGAATCCGGTGCGGCATGCCGATGTCCGTCGGGTAAGGAACCTGCATCATGTCCAACATTCTCGTCGTCGGGCCGCATCCGGACGATCAGGAACTCGGGATGGGTGGCACCATTGCGAGCCTGGCACAGCAGGGCCACAACGTGCTCCTGCTGGATATGACCAACGGTGAGCCCACCCCCCACGGCTCACCGGAACTCCGGGAACAGGAATGGACAGAGGCAGCACGGATTCTCGGGGTGCAGCGCCACCTGCTGGGCCTGCCCAATCGCTGCGTCGAGCACAACCTCGCCGCCCGCCACGCCGTGGCCGGGGTGATCCGGCGGCATCAGGCCGAGATCGTGTTCCTGCCCTACTACGAGGATGCCCACCCGGATCACGTGGCAACCACACGCATCGTCGAGGATGCCCGGTTTGATGCCAAGTTGACGAAACTCGACATCCCAGGCGACCCCATCTATCCGCGCTGGCTCATCTATTATTACTGCACACACCTCCGGCACGTGGCCAATCCATCTTTCTGTTTCGACATCAGCGATCAGATCGAGGTCAAGGAGCGTGCGATTCTCGCCTACCGCTCGCAGTTCGTCACCCCTGTCCAGAACCGCCGCGTGGTCGAATGGCTGCGCGAGATGGCCGGCTACATGGGCAGCCGGATCGGCACGCGCTATGCCGAGCCTTTCTTCACCCGTGAGCCGCTTGGCCTGACCGACATGGCCAGCATCGTTGTTCAGCAAACCCCGGACCGCCCTCACCAAGGCGGATCGAGCGCACCATAATGGCAGTGCCGGTAGCCCCACGACATGTACCCTCCACGTTGGACCAAGCCAATGTCGCAACACTCATCAACCATCACCGGCCCATCGGCCCCTCCGCGCGGCGGCGGGGACATGGCGACGTTTACTGCTGATGCGATTGCTGTTGCCGTCGATGGGCAGCTCCTCCTCGAGGACATCAGCTTCCGGCTGGAACCCGGACAGCTCCTGGCGATCACCGGTCCTTCAGGCTGCGGGAAGACGATGCTGCTTCGAAGCCTCGCCGGCCTGATTGATCCGGTTGCCGGACAGCTTCGCCTCAATGGCGAGGCGCCGCAGCAGTTGGGATGGCCCGCCTACCGGCGGCGGGTGCTGCTGGTCCATCAGCAGCCAGTCCTGACCCCGGGCACCATCCGTGACAACCTTGAACGGCCCTTTCGTTACCGCGCGGCAGCGTCGCCCTGGAACGAAGCCGCCGCCACCAGATTTCTCGAGCGGCTTCACATCGAGGCCGAGCGCCTCGAGCAACGGGCCGATTCACTCTCGGTCGGTCAGCAACAACGGGTCTGCCTGGTGCGTGCCCTGCTGCTTCAGCCGGATGTGCTGCTGCTCGATGAGCCCACCAGCGCACTGGACGAGACTGCCCGCGACGCCGTCGAGGCCCTTATCCGCGAGGTGGCGTTGGAACGCTCCACCGCGGCCGTAATCGTCACGCACGATGCCGCGCAGGCCGAGCGCTGGTGCGATGTGCAACTTGCCCTTCAGCCGACAGCAGGTGGCAATGGCCAATGAGTCCTGTAAAGTGGTGAATGCCGGCTCAGGAAACCGAAAATGACAGACCTTGAACATGGTGCCATCGAGCTGTCATGGATTGACATGACCATCGCCGCCGGGCTTGTGCTGGTGGCCGGGGCGGTCAGCATTGCTCTGCGACTGGGGTTGGAGCGCCGGCTGGCCATCGCATCTTTGCGTACGGTGGTGCAACTGCTGCTGGTGGGATTCATCCTGCGGCAGGTCTTCGCCATCGACAGCGCCTGGCTGTTGATGGGACTGCTGCTGGCCATGACTATCGCGGCAAGTTTCGCCGCCGTCGGCCGCAGCAGCCGTACCTTTTCGGGTGCCACGTTTCAGGCGTTCCTGACCCTGCTGCTGACGGGCATGCTTACGACCTTCACCGTCACGGGGGCCATCGTCGGCATCGAGCCGTGGTACCGGCCGCAGTATGTGATCCCGCTGCTCGGCATGGTGCTGGGCAACAGCCTGACGGGCATTTCGCTCTCGCTCGACCATCTGCTCGAGCGTCTTTCCGCCGGCCGGCAGCAAGTCGAGATGGAACTCACCCACGGGGCCACTCGCTGGGAGGCAGCGCGCGCCCCGCTGGCGGAGGCCGTCCGCCGCGGGATGATCCCCGTGATCAACTCGATGATGGTCGTCGGCATCGTCGCCCTGCCCGGAATGATGACCGGGCAGATCCTCGAAGGCGCTGATCCGATGAAGGCGGTGATGTATCAGATCGTGGTCATGTTCATGATCGCGGCGGCAACCTCTCTCGGCTGCATGCTCATCGGCCTGCTTGCCTGCCGCTACCTGTTCAACAGCAGGCATCAGTTGAGGTCCGAATTGATCCGGCAGCGGGCATAAAGTCATCTCCCCATGCATCGGGGAGCCGCCCCCCCAGGGTTCCATCGCTGTTGCGTGGCCCGTTTCATCACTCAGTGCTGCTGCCGACCAGCGCCCTTTCCCCCCTCGTCTTCACCGGCCATCCCGAACGGGTCAGGCCGTGGGCGAAGGCGCGCAGTTCGGACACGGTCGTGACGATGTAGAGGTTCTTCATGGCCAGGGCGCGGGATTCAGCAGGCAAGGCCCGACCGCCCACGAGCAGCATGGTGCCTTGCCGCGCCAATTGGCGGGCGAGGTGGCGAAGATCGGCGAGCAACGCATCGGTCGGCCGCGGGGCCGTGATTGACAGCCAGCACATCGCGGCGCGGCAGTGGTCCGCAGCAAGTGCAAGGGCATCGGCCGGGGTGCCCGGGCCGAGGTTCATTTCGTGCCACCCCGCATCGGCAAGCACGGTCGCGACCATGAGCGAGGGCAGGATGTAGGGGTCTTCCCCAAGCGCCCCGCCCACCGCCACGGGGGCATCATGCCCTGGCGTCACCATAAGTGAACGGACCTGATTGAGTGCCTGAATGCAGAGATCAGTTGCCCGGTGTTCGATGATGATGCCATCGTCACCGTCGTGTTGCCACAACTCGCCGATTTCGGCCATCGCCCCGGCAATGGGTCCATCACACAGGTATGCCACGGAGGACCCGCTGAAGTAGGCCGTAAGAACAGCACGGCGGACAGCGGCGCCGTCGCCGCACATCAGCCCTTCCCGGATCGTCATGGCAATACGCTCGCAGTCGGCCTCAACTGGCCGGCCCGGCTCGAGTTCCGGCATTTCCAGTGGCCCGGGGTCGAGCACGGGCATGGCGCTGTGGCGGATGAACCGGATCGCTTCCACGAGCGGGATGCGACGATGGCCGCCGGCGGTTCGCGGCGCGGCGATCAGCCCGTCATCGACCCACCGCGTGACAGCGTTCTTGCCGAGGCCGAGGACGGTGGCGAGTTCCCGCGGTGACAGGTGCAGTTTCATGTTGACTCACTCCGTGGGCTAAGGGCGGCGGCGCCACAAGATCGCCGACTGAGAACGTTTTGAACGCTTAGGATCATTGCCCTGGCCTTGCCGGCCGTCAACCGCAAAGCCATATTTTTCCGTAATTTAGCGATTTTTTCACTTTTTTCCTTCGTCCTCCTTGACTTGTCCCCGGGCATGCCTAAAGTAAGGTGCACGTTTTGAACGATTCAGGAGTAGCCATGATACGCGATTGCAAGCTAAACGGAATCCGCCACGACCACCCTGTTAGCCCCACGGTGGTGCTGAACCTGAACACTGAGCCGGGGGAGACCCCACTGGCGGCCCGCACGCGATCATCGCACGTCGAAGAAGCGCCGCTTACGGGGGCGAGCGGCGTTGATCTCGACGCTGCGGCAGATGCCGTGCGGGCCATGCTGATCGCCCTCGGGGAGGACCCGCAAAGGGAAGGCCTCCGCGATACGCCCAGCCGTGTGGCCCGCGCCATGGCCGAGATGATGCGGGGCCGCTTCGAGGCCCCCGACGCGATTCTCGGGCGGACCTTCGAACAGGTGTGCGATGAACCGGTCATCCTGCGGGACATCCGTATCAACAGCCTGTGCGAACACCACCTGCTCCCGTTCGAAGGCCGTGCCCACGTGGCCTACCTGCCGGCCAATGGACGTGTGGTGGGTCTGTCCAAGCTCGCCCGACTCGTGGACCTGTTCGCCCGCCGGCCGCAACTCCAGGAAAGGCTGACCCGCGAGGTGGCCGATGCACTCGAGCATCACCTTGAAGTGGCCGCAGTGGCGGTCATCATCGAAGCTGAACATTCCTGCATGAAACTTCGCGGCGTGTGCAAGCACGAGGCGTGCATGCAGACCATGGCCCTGCGAGGCCACTACAAGACCGACACTGCGGCACGAAGCGAAATACTCGCAATGTTGCGGCCGGGCCGGTAGAGCATATTTCGTGGATCGCCAGGGTCCGCGTGTGCGGACAGTGCGGCGGCCACTAGCGCAGAAGCGCACCAGTAAAGGAAGCCCTCATGAAACGCTACCTGACCCCCTCCACAACAGCCTGGGCCGCTGCCTTCATCGCTGCCCTGGCCATGACGGCCCAGACCATGCCGCGCCCCGCCACGGCATCGGACCATGCACCGACGATCCCACAACTTGCCGGTGAAGCTGGCAGTTTCGCCACACTATTGGCCGCGGTCGAGGCCGCGGGTCTGAGTGAGACTCTTTCCGGGGACGGCCCGTTCACAGTCCTTGCCCCAACCGATGAAGCCTTCGCGGCGCTTCCGGAAGGGACGGTTGAAGGCCTGCTGGAGCCCGGGAACAAGGCCACGCTCGCCTCGGTGCTCACCTTCCACGTGATCCCCGGCCGGTACAGCCTGGCCGACCTCGCCGCGCGGCGGCACGTTGAAACGGTGCAGGGCCAGCGCATCGCCATCGAGGTCAATGCCGGGCAGGTCCAGATCGGCGATGCGAACATCAGGGCACAGGACCTGGAAGCTTCCAACGGAACCGTTCATGTGCTCGACGCGGTGATCATGCCGGCGATGGACGACCTCGCGGTCACCGCGGACAAGGCGGGCACTTTCAAGACGCTGCTCGCCGCGGCGAAGGCGGCGGGGCTCGTCGAAGCGCTCAAGGGGGAAGGACCCCTGACCATCCTCGCACCGGACGATGATGCATTCGCGAAGCTGCCCGAGGGCACCGTCGAGGCGCTGCTGGAGCCCGAGAACAGGGATTCACTCGCAGCGATTCTCAAACTGCATGTCCTCGAGGGCAGGGTCTACAGCAATCAGGCTCTCGGCGGTGCCACCGTGGCATCGCTTGAAGGCACGGAGCTTTCGATTGGCCTGACCGATGGCCGCCTGACCGTGGACGGCGCGAAGATCATCGCCACCGACATCGACGCAAGCAACGGTGTCGTTCATGTGATCGACCAGGTCATCCTGCCCGATGACACAGAAAAAGTCAGCAGCAAGACGGCCCCCACCTGCTCACACAGCGCGTGTTCGTCGATGGGCACTGTGAGATAACCCGGACCCGCCGCGCAGTTGTCCCCGGAGGAGGGGACAACTGCAAGGCCCCACGGCGTCCGCCACCGGTACCTGGTCTGTCTGACAGCCCGGTGTGCGGACGCCACTTGAACCAGCCACAGGGCCGTGGCATGCAGTTTCGCCGCGGCCCTGTGGTGTTTTTGCATAGCAGAGCGCCTGATCGGATCGTTTCTGATATCTGCGATTGGCTGGGAGGGTCTGCGGCGGCCCTTTTCTCAGCCGCCCGCCCCCATCGCGGCGGGACCATCAAGGAACCAGGTGATGTTGCCGCGGGCCGGGCTCACACCGGTGATGGGCAGCACGCTGGGATCGGGCCCATGCTCTTTCATGTGCTGTTCGATGCGGCGAAGGGTGGCATGTTTCTTGGCCCCGGTGACCAGCACGCGGAGGTTTCGCGCAGCATTGAGCAGTGGATAGGTCATCGTGATGCGGGGTGGAGGAACCACGTTCGGGCCATCGTTGTTGGCAATCCAGCGGTCGGTCACATCGAGGGCCGCCGACTGCGGGAAAAGGCTCGCCGTGTGGGCATCATCGCCCATGCCCAGCAGCACCCAGTCCAGTGGTGGTGCCTCGGCGAGATCACCGAAGACCTCGCGCATCGCCGCCTCGTAGGCATCCGCCGGGTCGGCCGATGTGGTAGGCACGGGATGAACCTGCTCTGCCGGTGTGGGCACCTGCGTGATCAGCGCCTCGCGGATCATCCGGAAGTTGCTCCGCGCATCCTCACGGGGCACCCATCGTTCATCCACCAGCCAGATGTGCGTCTGCTTCCATGGCAGAGTCCGCCACGTCGGGTCGATGACCAGACGCACGTAGAAAGGCTCCGGTGTCCCCCCGCCGGAAAGTGCCAGGTGGAATTGGCCCCGCTGCTCCACCGCCTCACGGGCGACGTCGAGCAGGTCCGCGGCGAGTTCATCGTAAAGGGCATCAGCCTCATCGGTGATGCGAACCTCGCCCGGCAGTTGCAGTGTGGTCTCGTTCATGGCTCACTCCTTGGCCTCGACGCCTCACAGGCCAGCCGCCACCGCCCCCCCGGAAACCCCGGAACCCCGGCCCCCCGGAACCCCGGCGCGGCGTGGGCCGTCAGTGGGACCGTTCACCCGCCCAGGGCTCTTTCGATCAACCTCGCCAGGTCGTGGTAGGTCACGACCAGGAAGATCGTGAGAATCAGTGCCAGCCCGAAGAGGTTGATCAGGTTGAGCACCCGCGGGCTCACGGGCGATCCCTTGATCTTCTCGATGATGAGAATGACCATCAACCCGCCATCGACGATCGGCAGCGGCAGGAAGTTGATCACCGCCAGGTTCACGCTGATCAGGCCGAGGAAGAACAGCAGGTACGCCCACCCCTGCCGGGCAATGGCCGTACCCTCATCCGCGATACCGACCGGCCCGCGGAGACTGTCCACAGGCACGGTGCCCTGGAAAAGCCGGCCGAGCGTGAGGTAGACCTGCTGAAGAAAGACCCAGGTGCGCTCGAAGCCAAGGATGGCGGCATCGACCGGATTGTCACGTTTCACGGGAAGCCGATAGGTTTCGAAAAGCGTCATGTCCAGATAATGGGGCAGGGTCCACTCAATGGCCTCGATCGCCGCGATGGCATCGGCATCGAGATCGATCGTCGCCTCCACATGCGGTCGCGCCGAGCCGATGGCAAGTTCGTAGGTAACATCGAGGGAAAGTGAGTCAAGCGGATTGTCCTCCCCCGCCGCCTCGCGGGCTTGCTCGATGGCGGCCATCAGCGCCAACTGGACCGAGGGCAGGTCCGATGTCTCTTCACCGTTGACGGCGAGGATGCGCGAACCTGGCACGAGATCAAGGTCGGCGAACAGACCATCCGGATCACTCCCTGCGAGGACCTCCGCCCATTGCGCCGGTGTCGGCCGGAAGCCGAGCCGGCCGGTGTGGTCGGGCGTGAGCGCCTTTTCGATGCGTTCACCATTGCGAAGCAGTTCCAGCTCGAGTTCCTTTTCCGCCGCCGCCCGGATGGTGGCGATGAGCCGGTCAAAGGATGGCACATCCGCATCGCCGGCGCGTAGGAATACATCGCCTGCTTCGAGTCCACCATCTTCGGCAACCGAACCGATTGCCACACTTGCAATCTCTGTGGCCGGATGCAGCCCGTGGAGGCTCGGCCGGGCGATGCCATCTAGCCCACTGCTCCACTCGAGCGTGGGCACCGTCGGCACCTCGACGGTGCGCGCCTCGCCCTCATCATTCTCGAATTCCATCTCGAGTACGCCCCCCGCTGTCCCGCGGGCCGCAGCAGTAAGCTGATCCCGCCGCTGGGTGGCCTCCCCGTTGACGGCCGTGATCCGCATGCCGGGCTCGACACCCTCTTGCCTCAGCGCCTCAGGAAGTGGCTCACCCGCCCGACGAAGAGAACGGGCACTGCGAAGCTGCGTCGACACCGGCGGGGCAACCCCGATGGCAAGAAGTCCGTCCGGCCCAGCTTTGGGTTTCATGTCATAACGCAGCTTTTCACCATCACGGTCGATGAGAACCTCGAGCGTGGCCTCTGGCTGGCTGAGCGCCGAAGCGATCCGAAGCTCCATGAAGTCGTTGATTGGCCTCTGGTTGATGGCGACCACGTGGTCGCCCGGCTCGAGGCCGCGATAGGCGGGATCCCCATCATGCCCGTGGGCATAGGTGCTGACGGCGGGCATATCCTCGTTGTTGCTCACCGAGCCGACGATGGCCGGGGGGAAATCCACGCCTTGCAGGAAGCAGATGGTGAAAAAGATCACACCGAAAATCAGGTTCATCACCACGCCGGCACTGATGACCGCGGCACGGGCGCTGAAGCTTTTGTTGTTGAATGCCCGCGGGTCGGGGCTGGTCTTGCTCGGATCAAGGTCCTCCTGGCCGAGCATCTTCACGTAGCCGCCAAGCGGAATCCAGTTGATGCGATACTCGGTCTCGCTGAGGCCGAGCGCAGCCGATGCGCGGGCAATATCCGGCTGTTCAAACTGCTCGGCGAGCGTCAGTTGCTCGGCCCGGGCGCCGGGCGTCTCTCCCGGTTCGGGCGGTTCGGGCTCCGGGCCTCGCGGGCGGTTGCCTTCAGCCATCAGGAAGCGGCGGATGCGGCGGTCGTAGTCGCGCTCGGTGGAACCGCGTCGAAGCCCCATGCCCTTGCGGTAGGAACACATCGCCGGGCCGAATCCGATGGCGAACTGCATCACCTTGATGCCCACCATCTTGGCCACCGCGAAATGTCCAAGTTCATGGACGAAAATGATGAAGCCGAAGCCGAGGAGAATCAGCAACAGCGCGAAGATCGTATCGGCGTGTAGCATATCGCAGCGTCTGCCTGTGGGGTGTCATTGAAAAAAAACGCGTCACGATCGCAGGTCGGGTGGGAGGCGTGTCCGCCCCGCCGGGCCACGGTCCCGGCGGCCCGTCCGGCAAACATGCGTCAGGGCCTTACCGGGCCACCGCCTCGGGGGGCTGCTCGCGGCCGAGCCGATGGTCGACGAACGCCCGGGCGGCCCGGTCGGCCTCGAGCACGCAATCGAGCGAGTCAACCGGCCGGATGCGGGCGGCCGAGAGCGCCTCGGCAACAACGTCCACGATCCGACCGAAGCGGATGCGGCCTTCGAGGAAGGCAGCCACCGCCTGTTCGTTGGCGGCGTTGAACACCGCCCCGGCGGTGCCACCGGCTTCGATGACATCATACGCCAACTGGAGGGCCGGGAACTTGGTCCGGTCCGGCGGCTCGAAAACCCACCCCGACAACTTCGACCAGTCCAAAGGCTCACTGCACCCGCCGCGACGGTCCGGCCAGGTCAGGGCACACTGGATGGGGGTCTTCATGTCCGGCGGGCCGATCTGGGCGAGGATTGAGTTGTCTTCAAACTCAACAAAGCTGTGGACCACCGACTGCGGATGAATGATGACCTCGATCTGCTCCGGCGGCAGGCCGAAGAGCCAGTGAGCTTCGATCACCTCGAGGGCCTTGTTCATCATGGTGGCTGAGTCGATGGTGATTTTCGGCCCCATCCGCCAGGTGGGATGGGCCAGGGCCTGCTCGACGCTGGCCTCCCGCATCTGCTCGGGCGGAGTGTTGCGGAACGGGCCACCGGAGGCAGTAAGCACGATCCGCTTGACCGAGGCACTCTCGCGGCCGCCGAGACACTGGAAAATCGCGGAATGTTCGCTGTCGACCGGCAGGATGGTGGCACCGTGACGCCGCACCAGTGGGGCCACGAGCGGGCCGGCGGCGACGAGCGTTTCCTTGTTGGCCAGGTGGATCGTCCAGCCGCGGCGGATGGCGGCCAGCGTGGCCGGCAGTCCGGCGCTGCCCACCATCGCGGCGCAGAGGTCGGTAGCCGCGACCGCCTCGACCATCGCAAAAGCGCTGTCGGGGCCGGTAAAGACCTCGACGTTGGGAAGCTCACGGGCCAGCCGCGACTGAGCCGCCGGGTCGGCCGCGGCGACCGCTTCCACGTCAAAACGATGAGCCTGCTCGATGAGGGCATCCACCCGTTGCCCGGCCGCAAGGCCGACCACTCGGTAGGGTCCGGAATCCGCCGATTCCGCATTCAGGTGGTCCACGACCGACAGCGTGTTGACGCCGATACTGCCGGTCGAACCAAGCACGACGAGCCGTCGGCCGCGACTGCTGCCCCTGTCCCTATCAAGGGTGCTGAGGGAACCGGATGGGGTCGACAACCGCGAACTCATGACTCGCCACCTTCAGTGGATTTGGCATCGCGCGGGGTGCGACTGGAATCGCCGTGTCCGGGCTCACCGGTCGAACCGCCATCCCGGGTTTCCTGTGCGCCTTCGGACAACAGCCGGTTGCGGTAGCCACTGGTTGCCGCGGTGGCTTCTGGCTGTAAATCAACGGTCGGCGAGTCCTCTGCCTTCGTCTTGCTCTTCTTTCTGGACCGGGTCGACCGCTTTCGCTTCTTCCCGCCTGCTCCACCCGAAGTCGAGGAGTCCGTCGCGTCCGCTGAACCGGTGGAACCTTCCGATTCCCCGGACTCGCCACGGCTGCCGGGGCGATCGGAATCCCCTCGCCCCGGTGAACTGGCGACCCCGTGTGAGGCCTCGGAAATCGTGCCCTCATCAACCGTGGCCTGGCCCTCAGCGCCCTCGGTGTCCACAGGTGGCCCGGACGATGCTTCCGCTCCGTGCTTCGCTGGGGCGGCGCTGGACGAATCACTGGCCTCCGGTTGCTTCCGGTCACCGCTCTTGCGCGAGCGCCGGCGCCGGCTCTTGCTCCGGGCGGTTGATGGTCGATCGCCGGATGCCTCTTCGGCGTTTCCATCATCATCCTGCGCTTCGTCACCAACGGCAGGCTCGGACGTGGAGGCGGGACGGCCATTGTCGCCGCCGCGACTGGCTGTGGCGGTCTGCTTCGAGCGGAGCCCACGCGCTTTGCCCCCCCCCGCATCGGTGTCACCTTCATCCCCATTTCCCTCTTCCCCGCCGGATACATCTGAGGGATCGAAGACCGTGGCGTGCGAGGGCACATTCTCCGGCGCATCCGACGACAACGGAGTCGCCAAGGGGGTATCACCTGAGTCGGCCGCAGCCGGGGCAGGCCATCCAAGACGATAGGCATCGTCGGATGTCACCGGACCTTGCGTTCGCTTGCGATGATGACGTCTGAGCTTGCTCGGTACGCGGGCGGGTTCCTGAGCCGCCGCTGCCGCCGGCGCGGTGGGCGATTCGGAAGAATCCGGCAGTCCCTCAGCACCGGCATCTGTTTCGGTGGGACGTGAATGGGTGTCCATGGCCGGTGGCTCGGCCTCGCTCGCCTCTGCGGCAGCTTCCGAGGCGGCCGCGGCCGCAGCCGCTTCATCGCTTGCGGCATCACCGGTCGCCTCGGCGTCGGACTCCGCGCCTTCCTCGCTCCGCGATCGGCCACGCCCGCCACGACGACGACGACGGCGACGTTTGCGCCGGGCCGTGGTCCCTTCACTGTCACCGTCATCACCGGTATCACCTTCCGACGCGGCGGCTTCGTCTTCCTGCTCCTGGTCGGGACCGGCCTCTGCTCGCTTGGTCAATGTCGCTTCGACTGCATCCTCACGGTCTTCTGATGCGTCGGTCTCGGATCTGGCTTCGTCTTCCCGTGCGGCGACAGTCTCCACCGGCTCGATCAACGCATCGGGCAGGCCGGCGAGGCTGAGGGCATCGACCTCCCCGCCACGTGCATCGAAGGCGGCAAGATGGACCGAGTCGAGTGGCCCTCCCTGGTTGACGCGGACCATCACGGCCTTGCCGTGACGCTGCTCGAGCCGTACGAGATGCTCACGCTTGCGGTTGAGCAGCAGAAAGGCCACATCAGGGCTGACGGTCAGCTCGATCCGGGTCACCGCCTCGCGATGCATTGCGAGGGCAAGCCGGCGCATGACATCGAGGACGACCGATTCCGGGCTCTTGACCTCGCCTTCGCCACTGCAATGGCGGCATTCGATGTAGACGCTCTTATTCAGCGACGGGCGCATCCGCTGGCGCGTCATCTCCATGATGCCGAACTGGCTGATCGTGAGGATGCGGGTGCGGGCGCGATCCTTCTTCAGCCACTCGCGGAAACGCTGCTCGATGGCGCGGCGGTGCTTGCTCTGCCGCATGTCGATCAGGTCGATCACGACCACACCGCCAAGGTCACGCAGTCGCAACTGCCGGCACACTTCATCGCAGGCCTCGACGTTGGTCTTGTATGCCGTCACCTCCGCATCACTGTTGGATCGCATGCGGCCACTGTTGACATCGACCGCAACGAGCGCCTCGGTGGCCTCGATGACCAGCGAACCCCCGGATGGCAGCGGCACGTTGCGCGCGTGAATATTCTCGATCTGCGCCTCGACACCGTAGCGGTGAAACAGGGGGATCGGGTCGTTATACACCAGCACCGATGAGCCCGACCGCGGATTCGATATGGCCAGGAAGTCTGAAGCGCGGCGGGCGGCACCGGCATCATCGACGATCACGCGGTGAATGTCGGAGCTGTAGACATCGCGCAGCGTACGGATGACCAGGTCACTCTCGGTGTAGAGTTCCCCGACCCGAATCTGTTTTCGTCGCCGTTCGATGTTCTTCCAGAGGCGCTGAAGATAGGCAAGGTCCCGCTTCAGGTCCGTCTTGGTCCGGTCGAGGCCGGCGGTGCGAACGATGAAGCCGAAGCCATCCGGCGGCTTGAGTTCATCGAGCACGTCCCGGATATTCCGGCGCTGCTCATCATCCTCGATCTTCCGCGAGACGCCGAGGCGCTCCATGAACGGCATCATCACTACGAACCGGCCGGGAATGGACAGGTAGCTCGTCAGCGTGGGCCCCTTGGTGCCGATGCCCTCCTTGAGCACCTGCACGAGCACTTCCTGCCCACGCTTGAGGCACTTCTGAATGGGCGGCCGTTCACGCCGTGGTGTCTTCTTCCCGACCGCCTCGAACGCCTCGCGGCTGTCAGCGGGAAAGTACTTTGGGTGAAGGTCGGAGATGTGCAGAAAGCCGTTGCGCTCGAGGCCGAAGTCAATGAACGCGGCCTGGATCGACGGCTCGACGTTGGTGACCCGGCCTTTGTAGATGTTACCGACGTGGGACTCGTTGCTGGTCCGCTCGTGGTAAAGTTCCTCGAGCCGGCCATCCTCGACGATGGCGATGCGGCATTCCTCGCCGGCAACGTAGTTGATCAGCATTTCTCGGGTGGGCATTCGGTCCTCGAATGATGCTTGCAGGTCGCGAACACACCTTGCCGGGCGGCCCCGGGGCCCCCGGCGGCCTCGCTTCGCCGAGGCGCGGCGGCGGGCTCCGGGCGGGCCCTCCACCACCGTCCGGGGCCGGCGACGCGCCGGGCAGGCCGTCAGTGACGGCCTCGGGCGTCAGCCGCGGGCCTGAGCGATGCGCGGTGGAACAGGCATGGCTCCGGGGCGCCGGCACGGCCCGCTTGCGGCAACCCGCAGGTGTGATTGCGGCAAAGCGGTGGGCCGTCCGGGTCAGCTCGTCCGCTGCTCGCCCTACGGTGACTGCCTTGTGCCGCCCTTGCAGCCGGAAACCAAGGCGGTTCGCATGTCTCTTTGCCGATGCTTCCTATTCGATGGAACGTCCACCGACGGCACCGGGCACAATCCGTCTCAATTCCTCACGGAGGTAGTTATGGATCTCGCGGTCGGACTCGAGTGACCCCACTCGCCGCGCGATCCGCTGGCACTGGTTGATCGACACCGACCGAACCACCCGCTTGACGGCTGGCACCGCCGGGGGGGTCAGGGAGAAGGCCCGCAGCCCGATTCCGAGCAGGAGCATGATGAACTCAGGCTCACCGCCCATTTCGCCGCAGAGGCTCACCTCGACCTTCGCCCGGTTGGCCGCCCGCACCACATCCCTGATCAATTGTATCACCGCCGGGTGGGCGGGGGAATAGAGGTTGGCGATCCGCTCGTTGCCCCGGTCGACTGCGACGGTGTACTGGATCAGGTCATTGGTGCCGATGCTGAGAAAATCGACCTCGGGCAGGAAGCTGCGGATCTGAAGCGCCGCCGAGGGCACCTCGACCATCATGCCCACGGGGATATCCTCCCGGAACGGCACTCCCTCCTCGGCGAGGTCTTCCATCACATCGGAAAGAATCATCCGCGCCTGGCGAAGTTCCATCACGCTGCTGATCAGCGGGAACATCACCCGCATGTCGCCCTCGACACTGGCCCGCAGCACCGCCCGGAGCTGGGTCTTGAATAGCGGCAGGTTCTGAAGACACAGCCGGATCGAACGGCAACCGAGAAACGGGTTGCGCTCGCCCGGATACTGCATCCCATTACTCATCTTGTCGGCGCCAAGGTCGAGCGTGCGCAACACCAGTGGCCTGCCGTCGAGCGCATACAGCGCCTCGACGTACGCATCGTAATGCTGGTCCTCGGTCGGCTCGAGATCGGAAGCGAGATAGAGAAACTCGGTCCGGTATAGACCGATGCCATCGGCCCCGTGCGCGAGGGCGGTAGACACCTCATAGGGAAATTCGATGTTGGCAAGCAGCTTGACCTCGACACCGTCGGTGGTCACCGCCGGCTCATCGGCCAGTTCCGCAAGCGTCACCTGTTGCTGCTGCTGCTGGGCCAGCTCTTCGCGGTACTGCATGAGCTGGCCGGCATCGGGCTCAACGATGACAACCCCCCTGCCGGCATCGACCACGAGCGTGTCGCCACTGTCAACGCGGCTGGTGAGATCTTCAAGCCCGACGATGGCAGGGATGCCCAAGGCATGGGCCAGAATCGCGGTGTGGCTGGTACGGCCACCGGCATCCGTGGCAAGTGCCTTGACCTTATCCTTGTCCAAGCCGGCGGTCTGACTCGGTGTCAGATCGTGGGCCACCACGATCGCCTCATGAGGCAGGTTGGCCAAGGCCTCGGTAGCCCGGCCGATGAGATGCCCCAGGATACGGCGCTCGAGGTCCCAGACGTCCTTGACGCGCTCCTGGAAAAGCCGCCCTTCCACCTGGCGCAATTTCCGTGCCTCAGCCCGCATGGTCATGAACACCGCATGCTCGGCGGTGACACGCTGCTCGCGGATCATCGTCCGGAACTGGTCCGTCAGATGCTTATCCTGAAGCATTCCGAGGTGGAACGTGAAAATGCGCGCCAGTTCGACACCGATGCGTGATTCGGTCTCGGACTGAAGCTTTTTCAACTCGGCGATGCTGGACGAAAGCGCATCTTCAAGCCGGGCGATTTCGGCTTCGACCTGCGACGGCGCTACCACCCGTCGCGGGACGGGGCGATCTTCGGCATCAACCACCACCGCGCGGCCAATGGCCACGCCGGGCGAAACCGGAATGCCGCGTTTGGTCTGCATCAGGGGGCTTGGAGGCCGTGACGGCGCGGCTGCCACGGGCGCCAAATGGCGCCCGTGGCAACCGGCTCATCCACGTTCAGGGGTCATGTGGCCAACTCAGCTCGCGGCGCCGGCCACGCCGGCAAGCACCTTCTTCAGTTCATCAATCTTGTCCACCTTTTCCCAGGTGAACTTCCCGTCGGTGGTCGGCTTGCGGCCGAAGTGGCCGTGACGGGCCGTTTCCTGATAGATCGGACGGCGAAGCTGGAGGTAGTCGATGATCCCCTTGGGCGTCAACGGGAAAGTCTCACGCACGGCCTTGGAAAGGGCATCTTCATCGATGGTGCCGGTGCCCTGGGTATCGACGAGCACACTGATCGGCTCAGCCACGCCGATGGCGTAAGCAAGCTGGACCTCGCAGATATCGGCAAACCCGGCCGCCACGATGTTCTTGGCGATGTGCCGGGCCATGTACGTTGCTGACCGGTCAACCTTGGTGGGATCCTTGCCGGAGAAGGCACCACCACCGTGGCGGCCGCGCCCACCGTAGGTGTCGACGATGATCTTCCGCCCGGTGAGGCCGGTGTCGCCGTGCGGGCCACCCACCTCGAACTGGCCCGTCGGGTTGACGTGGATGATCACGTTCTTGGGGTCATACAGGCCCTTGGGCATCTCCGGCTCGATGATGTGCTTGATGACCTGCTGCTTCAACTCGGCCTGCTTCTGATCGCCATTCCATTCCGGGGTGTGTTGCGTTGAGACCACGACGGTATGCACACGCACGGGCTTATTTCCCTCGTATTCGATGGTCACCTGGCTCTTGGCATCGGGCCGAAGACCGGGGATGAGGTTCTGCTCCCGCACCTGGGCCTGACGCTCCACAAGGCGATGGCTGAGGTGGATCGGCAGCGGCATCAGGTCATCGGTCTCACGGCAGGCGAAACCGAACATCAACCCCTGGTCGCCGGCTCCACCCTCCCCATCTTCCTTCTCATCGACGCCACGGCTGATATCGGGCGACTGGCCGTGGATGGTCCGCAGCACGGCACAGCTCTCAGAGTCGAACTTCATCGTCGGATCGGTGTAGCCGATGTCCCGCAGGGTCGCGCGGACGGTATCCTCGATGCCGTCCATTGCCTGCACGGCCTTGACGTTGTTGACGGTGACCTCGCCGGCGACCATGACCAGACCGGTGGTGCACAGGGTCTCGCATGCGACCCGGGCGTGGGGGTCGGCTTCAAGCAGTGCATCGAGCACGGCGTCGGAGACCTGGTCGGAAACCTTGTCCGGGTGCCCCATGGACACCGACTCGCTGGTGAAGAGGTACTTGCCCTGTTCGTTGTTGATTGTCATAGCGGTTCTTCTTTCTTCAAAGGTGTGAAACGGTGAGTCAGGAAACGCTTTGCGGCGCCGCTCCCCCAGCGCCGCATTCAGGACTATAGGTTAGCGGATTCATCCGGATTCCGCCAGAAGCCAATACAGATTTAAAGACCCTGTTAACGGATTATTGCCTGGCCGGGTCTTGGTGCAAGTAAACGGTCATGAATAGCTTATGATTGCCGCTCTTTGCACATTGTCGTGGAGCGCGACACCACCCCATCTGTCCTGGAGGGTGCCACCGGTTCTCGCTGATGCTGCTCGCCCCTTCCCGGCACTGCCGGGTTCCCCCCGGAGGCCAAGAAAAACCCGTGCCGGGGCGCAAGTAGCGCCGCGCCGGCACGGGCTGGGGGGGCTGCGGGGGTGGCGGCAGGTGCCGCGGTCGGGCCGGGTCAGCAGGGCCAACCCGACCTACCTACACGATAGCTGCCCGCGGCGGATCAGGCCAGCGCCGCCTGGGCTGCGGCGAGGCGGGCGATGGGCACGCGGAACGGGGAGCAACTGACGTAGTCGAGCTTCAGGCCGTGGCAGAAGCGGATCGAGTCGGGGTCGCCACCGTGCTCGCCACAGATGCCCACCTTCAGGTTCGGCTTCGCCTGCCTGCCCCGTTCGACGCCCATCTGCACCAACTGACCAACGCCGCTGGTATCAAGCGACTGGAACGGATCGATCGGCAGCAGTTCACGGGACAGGTACTCAGGCAGGAAGCTGTTGACATCGTCACGGCTGAAACCGAAGGTCAACTGCGTCAGGTCATTGGTACCGAAGCTGAAAAAGTCGGCATGGGCGCCGACCTGATCGGCGGTAATCGCAGCGCGGGGGATCTCGATCATTGTCCCGACCAGGATGTTCAGCTTGCCCGTGAAGCTGTTCTTCTTCGCCACTGAATCAATGGTATCGAGCGCAAGCTGGCGCAACAGTGCCAACTCCCGGTCGCTGCCCACCAGCGGAATCATGATCTCCGGCCGGACATCGACGTTGTCGCGTCGGCAGGCGATGGTGGCTTCGACGATGGCGGTGACCTGCATCTCGAGAATCTCGGGATAGGTCACCGACAGCCGGCAGCCACGGTGGCCGAGCATCGGGTTCATCTCGTGGAGGAAGGCGACGCGGCTGCGCACCTTCGACGGTGACATGCCCAGGGCCTGCGCCATCTCCTTCTGTTGAGCCGGCTCCTGGGGCAGGAACTCATGCAGCGGCGGGTCGAGCAGCCGCACCGTCACCGGCAGGCCCTTCATCGCCTTGAAGATGCCGATGAAGTCCTCGCGCTGATATGGCAACAGCTTGAACAGCGCCGTCTCGCGCGCTTCGCGGGTATCGGCGAGGATCATCTCGCGCATCGCCATGATGCGCTGCTCATCGAAGAACATGTGCTCGGTACGGCAGAGGCCGATGCCCTCGGCCCCGAAATCCCGGGCCCGCTTGGCGTCTTCGGGGGTATCTGCGTTGGTGCGGATGCGCAGTTGGCGGTGCTTATCGGCCCACTTCATGACCGTGGCAAAATCGCCCGAGAGTTGGGGGCTCTCGGTGGCCACCGCGCCGGCCATGACCTCGCCGGTCGAGCCGTCAATGCTCAATTCATCGTTCGGGCCGAAGCTTCGGCCGTTGACGGTGAGCTTGCGTCCTTTGGCATCGATGTGGATCTCGCCGGCACCGGCGACACAGCAGCGGCCCCAGCCCCGGGCGACCACCGCCGCGTGCGAGGTCATCCCGCCCGTGCTGGTCAGAATACCGGAGGCAACATGCATGCCGTCGATGTCTTCCGGGCTGGTCTCCTTGCGCACAAGCAGCACCTGTTCACCGGCATGCACGCGGTCGACTGCCTCGGCGGCGGAAAAGGCGGGCTTACCGACCGCCGCGCCGGGCGAGGCGGGCAGGCCGCGGGCGAGCACCTCGGACTTTTCCTTGGCCTGCGGGGAGAAGCTGGGCAGCAGCAATTGGGTCAGGTCGTTGGCCGGAATACGGAGCAGCGCGGTGCGCTGATCGATCAGCCGCTCCTTGACCATGTCGCAGGAGATTTTCACCGCCGCCGCCGCCGTGCGCTTGCCCCGACGGGTCTGGAGCATGAAAAGCGTGCCCCGTTCGATGGTGAACTCGATGTCCTGCATGTCGCGATAGTTCTTCTCGAGGATGTCCTTGATCTTGAGAAGCTGCTGGTAGACCTTCTTGTTCCACTTGGCCATTTCCGACACGCCCTGCGGCGTGCGGATGCCGGCCACCACGTCTTCGCCCTGGGCGTTGACGAGGAACTCGCCATAAAACTTGTTCTCACCGGTCGAGGGGTTACGGGTGAAGGCCACCCCGGTGCCCGAGTCCTCGCCCATGTTGCCATAGACCATGGCCTGCACGTTGACCGCCGTGCCGAGCAGGCCACGGATGTTCTCGACCTCCCGGTACTTGATGGCCCGCGGTGCCATCCAGGAGCGGAAGACCGCTTCGATCGCCTTTTCGAGCTGTTCCATCGGGTCCTGGGGGAATGGTTCCCCGGCGAACTTGCGGTACACATCCTTGTAGGCCTCGCACAGTTCGATCAGGCCCTCGGTGGGCACCTCAGTGTCGACCTTTGTGCGGTATTTCCGCTTGACCTTGTCGAAGGCTTCCTCGAAGTGTTCGTGGCCAATGCCCATGACCACATCGCCGTACATGTTGACGACGCGACGGTAGGCATCGTAGGCAAATCGCGGGTTGCCCGTCGCCGCCACCAGCCCCTGTACCGAGCGGTCGTTGAGCCCGAGGTTCAGAATCGTGTTCATCATCCCCGGCATGGACATCGCGGCCCCGGACCGCACCGACACCAGCAGCGGATTGGTGTCGTCGCCGAACCGCTTACCCAGTTCCTTCTCCTTCCGTGCCAGATTCCTGCCGACCTCTTCCATGAGCCCCTTGGGCATCTTGCGGCCGTTCTGGTAGTACTGGTCGCACACCTTCGTGGTGATGGTGAAGCCGGGCGGCACGGGCAGGCCCATGCTGCACATCTCGGCGAGGTTGGCACCCTTGCCGCCGAGCAGTTCCTTCATCGTCCCATCCCCATCGCAGTGGTTGGGGCTGAAGTAATAGACCATGCGGCTGCTCGCAGCCTTGGTTGTGGCTGCCGCCTTCTTTGCGCCTGCCTTCTTGGCGGTCTTCTTCTTCGCCGCCTTCTTTGCAGTGCGGGTTGCAGTGGAAGTGGTGGTGCTCCGTGAGGTGGTTTTCTTTTTGGCCATGGCTTGAGGTTCCAAGGGGTAGGGGGGGATCGGCACACCCGCCCCGGCCGGGCCGGCCGGGACGAAGATATCACTCTGGCAATGGCGGGG
>PUNN01000526.1 GCA_003552605.1 Phycisphaeraceae bacterium | reverse complement strand
CCTCACCCCAGCCCTCTCCCGCCCCCGGAAAAAGGGGAGAGGGAGCGAGAGCCTTCCGCGACACGTGTCATGCACCCTATTCCCGCGGGCGCATGACACGCGCCGCGGGATGTAATCCGCTCCCTCTCCCGAGGGGAGAGAGGGGGGAAAGGCCCGGTCCGCCCGCCGCGATACGGGTCATGCACCCCATTCTCGCGCAGATTGCAGCCGTGCCCGCATCACGCATCAAAGCTGCGCCATCGCCTCCGTCAGATCGATGATCTGACCAGCGTTTTCCAGTCGCGAGCGAAGCATGGCCGGATCGACCTCGTGCATTTCGTTGCCGGCTTCAAGCGCCAGGGCCGCCGCGGTCCCTGCGGCCTCACCGAGTTTCATCCACGTCGGCTCGACACGGATGCCACAGAATGCCACGTGTGTGGCACTGACACACACAGGCACCAGCAGGTTCGAACATGCCTGCGGCGGCGGGAGCATGCAGCGGTAGGGAATCTGGAAGATCCGCCCCTTCAACCACAGACGGCCTTCGTTGCGGAAACCCTCACCACCGACCGCGTAGCGGTCGACCCAGTGGCAGTCGATGTAGTGTGAGCCGAGACAGACCGCATCGTCCTTGCGACGGTCATCGCGCAGGTCGCGCTGGGTCATGGTGTACACTCCCGCCATGCGACGGGCCTCGCGGATGTAGGGCTCGTAGGGCCAGTGGTCATTATCGGTGTATTCATCGGCGGGCAGGCCGAGCGAATGCATCTGCTGCTGCATGGACTCGGGGACACGTGAATCCTCAGCCAGAAAGTGCATCAGGCTGAGGTTGTAGTCGCGGAGTTGCCCGAATATCTCCCGCCGCTGCTCATGCATCGCCGTTGCCCATCGGGTTGCAATACTGCGCATCGCCAGCGACACCACCGCACGCTGGTTGTTATTGCATTCGAACTTTTCATTGGGCAGGGGGTACAAACCGAGCACCTGCTTCAATTCCGTCACCACCCCGGCCTCGATACAGCGTGCAAGCAACTCATGGTCGCGCGGCTCGTATCTTTGCGGCGGCGGAATCGGGATGCGGTTATCCGGCCGTGATGTCAGCGTGATCCGGAAGTTCATCACCTGCACCTGTGCCGATGCTTCGCCTTCAGGCGGAGGCGGCTGATCCGAGAGCCCGGGCAGCACGCCCTCGGCATCGTGGGGATCGACAGGGATGAGCGGGTCAGCCCACGTCACGCCCGCCATTGATTCAACCTCGCTTTGTCCCTCGCGGCCGATGCGCGCCGGCACCTCCGCCGCGGCGAGCAGGTCCCCCTCATAGGAGGCATCGATGAACGCCGGCGCCCCAACCGATGTGCCATCCTCGAGCACAAGTCGGTCGATATGCCGATTGCGCATCTTCACCGTGGCGAGCCGACTGTCATAGCGGACGGTCACCTGCGGATGTTCCAGCAGCCGCAGCAACTCCGATTCGAAGTGCCGCGAGTTGAACCAGCCCGGCCGTGCAGGCCACGTTTCGGGATAATGTCTTGCGAGGGCATCAAAAAACTCGCGGCATATGCCGCCGAATGTCTCGGCGGGGAACATGTGATGCTGCTCGTTGTTGTTCAACCCGCTGGTATTGAGCCCGCCCACATGCTGGTCCGGCTCGAGCAGCAGTACCCGGACACCGAGCCGGGCCGCCGCGACCGCGGCCGCCACGCCCGCGGGGGTCGCGGCATAGACAACAAGATCGAATCCGGGGAGATCGGATGGTTCATCAGTCATGCGGCTATTGTGCTCGATCTGACAGCCGCGGACAAATGTTTTCCAACCATGCAGGGCAAAGGCATGTCGCTGAAAATCGTGGCGGCATGATCAGCGGCTTCCAGGGGGCCGCGCGGTTGCCGGTGGCAATCGAAGTGCCCCTCTCCCGTTACGCCATGCCGCGCGTAAGCCGCATGAAGGCGGTTTCGAGATTGACCTGTTCTTCGTACAGGTGGTTGAGGCGGAACCCGGCGTTGACAAGACGTGCTGCGATGCGCGGGGGATCGGCATGGCGGGGGTCCATGGTCACTTCGATCCTGTTTTCTTCGATCTCGACACCGGTCACACCGGGCAGGCCGCGCAGCAGTTCCGCCGCGGCCTCCTGCCGTTCATCAACGCCCACGTGCAGGACAGTGCCGACGCGGGCCCGCGACATGATGTCGCGCACGGTCCCTGTGTACTGCATCTCGCCCTGCTCGATGATGCCCACCGTATTGCACAGGTCGGCAAGCTCGACCAGGATATGCGAGCTGATGAGGATCGTCTTGCCGAGCCGGTGAAGCTCCTTGAGCAACTCGCGGATTTCGATCCGTGCCCGCGGATCGAGGCCCGAGGCCGGCTCATCGAGCAACAGGACCTTCGGATCGTGCAGCAGCACCCGCGCCAGCGAGAGGCGCTGCTTCATGCCGCCGGAGAGGCCGTTGACCTCGGCATCAGCCTTGTAGCTCATGTCGGTCAGGTCGAGCACATCGTCCACGACCTGCTTGCGGCGGCTGCCGTGGATGTCATATGCCGCGGCGAAGAACTCGAGATATTCGCGCACCACAAGGTCGGGGTAATTGCCGAAATAGTCGGGGACGAAGCCGATGATCGCCCGAACCTGCCTCGCATTCACCGGCCCGACGCTGAGCCCATCGATGCGAGCCTCGCCCCAGGTCGGCCGCAGCAGGGTGGCCAGAATCTTGATCGTCGTGGTCTTGCCGGCCCCGTTGGGGCCGATGAAGCCGAAGCAGTCGCCCTCCTCGATCTTCAGATTGAGGTTGTTCAGCGCCGTCAGCTCGCCGTATTTCTTGGTCAGGTTGACCGTTTCGATCATCGCCATGCCAGCCGCTCCCGGCCCGGGACGTCCCGCTCAGACATCCTCAGGGCTGTTGTTCCTGTTCATCCCCCCGCGCTTGTGCCTGCCCGGCCACCTCGACATCGCGCACCGGCACGATCAGTCGGATGGCAGTGCGGCTGCCACTGTCGAACCGTTCGATCCGTTCGCCGCCCGCGGTCAGCGGCATCGGCAGCGGGCTTCGCTCGCGCACATGCCCGAGCACGATCAATCGCCGCATCGCGAGGTGCTTCGACAGATCGAGGGACCGGCCGATCGGCCGCCTGAAGGTGGGCGGCACATCGAGTCGCTGGCCGTAGGGTGAATCGCTCTTCATGATGCGCGGCGGTGGCAGCGTGCCGTAGAAGGTGAGCATCTCGATCTGCCGGGTGACACTCGCCGGGCTCAGTTGCACGCGCAGCGGTGACCCGTTGCGGGCATCGGCACCGATCCGCGTCGAGACCAGATCGCCGAGAAAACCGCTCCATCGCGCATCGGGATCATCCGCGCCGCGGCGGGGCTGCTCGAAAAGCGGGACCGCCCCCTCGCTCGCCTGAATCTCCTCAAGGTCCAGCGCCCCATCGGCCGTCCAACTCCACTTCGGATCGTACAGCCTCCACACCCGCGGCACCGGTGCCTCGGGCCCCCCGGCGCTGTAGATCACCACCAAGTCCGAAATCTCCACAGGCAAGCTGTGTTTCAACGCGCCGGTCAGTTTGCCTTCGGTGTTGACGCGTACATCGGCTTCGAAGCCGCCCCACGTCTGAACGAACTGGCCATGATCGTCCACGTGGCCAAGGTAGTCAGCTTCGAGCTGTTTCGCCGTGGCCCGCATCGGCAGTGTCAGCCGTCCGGGATCGCGTGCATCAAGCTCGTAGCGCTGCGGGTCCACGAACCGCGCCGATGAGGCCTCGTGAAGAATGCCACTGCTGGTCAACACGTTGTAGCGCCCCTCCGGGGCATGCGGATCGACCTCCACGTCCACCGGCCCGTGGTGCGGCAGGAAGAGGCTCATCCAGCTCCGCGTGTGCAGGTGGCCGCCCACCATATCCACCGTCAGCACGCTGAAATGCGACACCCGTGCTTCGGCCGGACGCAAAAGCATCCCTCCGCCCCAGGCCACCGCCGCGAACAGGCCCACCACCGCCAGGAACACCGGCCAGCTCAATTGCGATCGGCCACGCGCCCGAAGCAGCGAAAAGCTCAGCGGACCGGCGACGAAGCCGTAAAGGAGAAACAGCAGCACGGCCACGGTCAACGGCGTGCTGACCCGGTCCTGCATCGCCACCAGTGTGGCGATGAACGCGCCCTGCTCGATCACTTCGCGCTCATCGCTGCGGTAGTAGCGGTCTTCATCGACCATGCGGCGATACTCGGTCCGGGGGATGACCGGCGCCTGCCAGCCGAACACGGTGCGCCACAGCGCCTCGCCCTGCGGCAGGCCGGCATCGCGCAGCGCCTCGGCACCGAGGTCGATGCCGATGACCGTCACCCGTCCGCGGCCGAAGCCATGGGTCACCGCCACCGGCTCCTCGTTGCCATCGATGTTCGCCGTCAACAGCACATCCACATCACTGCCCGGCTGCGGCCGCAGGCCGCGCATGGGGATGCGCTGATCCCCGGCCCCCTCCCCGAGCCAAACCGGGGCCCGCTCGCGACCGGGGCTTTCGATGAGTTCCACATCCGGCCACAACTCTGAAAGTGCCGGGGCCTCGCGCCAGCCGTCGGGTCGCAGGTCACCCGCGCCGCCGAAACTGATCACAAGGTGCCCGCCGCGCCGCACCCACTCGCGGATCGCTTCCCCCGGCACGCCATCCTGCCTCGGATCGCCGCCATCGCTCGTCCAGAGCATCGACTCGAGCGCTTCCATCCCGTACCAGCGATCGGGTAGCCGGCGCGGGTCAAGATGTTCGAGAA
Source organism: Phycisphaeraceae bacterium (assembly GCA_003552605.1). Classification (GTDB taxonomy): domain Bacteria; phylum Planctomycetota; class Phycisphaerae; order Phycisphaerales; family Phycisphaeraceae; genus B1Sed10-187. The sequence continues at coordinate 715 of PUNN01000526.1, read as the reverse complement.
GGACCTGGGGCTCATGCTGCGTGTCGGTGCCACGATATTGATCCAGGCCGGCCGTGTGCGGCCCGACGATGCCGACGATCCGCTCCTGCACGCTAGCCATTTCCTGCGGCCGGATGGAGACGATGGCGAGCAATTCCGCGGTTTCATGATCCGTGACTTTCAGGCGCCAGTCGAGATTGTCCTCGGTGGTGTTGATCGGCGGCGCCGCATACAGCCACAGCGACCGCGCCGGATCGCCCGCGCCGAGCGTGACCGGAGGCACGCGCACCTGCACCTCATCGCCATCTACATCCTCGAGCAGCCAGGCGATGCGCACCTGTCTGTCGAGCGATCCCTTGTTGGCCAGCTCGATGCGGATTGGCGTCCAACTACCGGCTCGGACCACACCTCCGACCCCGACCGACTCCGGTTCAATGCGCACTTCGATGTCACCGGCATCGGCCACCGTCGCCCCCATTGCGGGCAGCGGGGTGGTCATCACGGTCAAGCACGCAGCCACCGCCGCGATGGCGAGGGTGTGGAACCGCCGGGAGGATTGGGCACTGCGTCTCATCATGCACGTCCTGAGAAGTTTACACCCTCGGAAGGGGTCCAGACCATAGCGGGCCCACGTCGCCCGGGTCAGACGCCCGCCGAGGATGGACCATGTGCCTCGTGTCCAACTCACACTTGAACCGCCCGGCGGCATGTTGAGCCGCCGCACGCGGCTGAGGGG
>PUNN01000171.1 GCA_003552605.1 Phycisphaeraceae bacterium | reverse complement strand
GTTTCAAGTACCGCAACAAGATCGGGCTCGACGTGGCGCCCGAAGCGCTGCGGGCCTACCGCACCCGGCGCGGGGCACGACTCCAGAAGGTGCTGGAGTATGCGCGGGTGTGCCGAGTCGAGAAGGTCGTGCGGCCGTACCTGGAGGCCATGGCCTGCTTGGAATGATCTTCACCCCACGCCCGCCAAGTCCTCGGCCGGCACCTGCACCGTGCTGCGCAGCTCAACACCCAGTGCATCGAGTACGCGGGCGGCTCGGTCGAGCGTGATGCCGTGGTACTCGTTACGTTCGTCGCGCGATATCTGCGATTCATGCACGCCGAGCCGCTCGGCGAGCTGGCGCTGGCTCAGTCCGCGCGCGATGCGAAGCGCGATCAGCAGATGGCCAACGCCGCGCAGGTTGCGGATTTCCGCGAACTCGCCGCGCTTGAGCCGCTCGTAGCTTTCGACCTCTTCCTGCAGTTGCAGGTGAAACGATCGCATCGGGTCGAGAACACGCTTTGCCTCGTCGGGCGCGAGGCCCGTCTTTTCAAGCTCGGCCTTCTGCGCGGCAATGCGCTGCTTTTCCGCGGTCAGCCGCTCGACCGCTTCACGGTATTCACTCTCGTTGCGGATCATGGGTGACCTCCGATCTTGATGATGCCTTTGGGTTGCCCATCACGTCGCGATTGCCGGAACGCGGACGGGAATTCCAGTTCGTGTCCGTGCTTGTCCTGGATGCCGCTCAACTGGCCGACGTGCGGGTACAGTTCGACGCGGTACTGGTGCCACATCGGTAGCTGCTTCTTCGGGTAGCCGCGGTATGGCCGGCGCGTCGTCGGGTCCCACGTCCAGACCTTGTGCGGGTCGAGCAGATTGAGTTGGCGCTCCAGATCGCCCGAAGCGAGGCGGCGAAGGTCGCAGACGAAGTAGCCGTCGATGTCGTTGGGGTGATCCTTGTCTTCCACGAACGAGCCATTGATGAAGATCTCGGTGATGCCGACCTGCCAGAGTTGGCTCACCATCACGCCGAGATTGTCGACGAGCTTCCGCCGCCAACCACCATCCCAATGTGAATTTTCCGGTGGCGGCATGGGGCCCTCGACCAGGACAGACGCCCGCAGCTCGTCCAGCGTGAGCGTGTAGTCTGCCGGCGGCAGCAGGCCGGCATCCGTGAATGGTGGCAAGCCGATCATTTCATCGACACTCCATGCACGACATTTTAGTCGTGCTTGACGCTCCGGTCAATCTCCACCCCGATACTGCGAGTTAACCCGCCGGTTGCGAGAGCGCCCGCGTGTTCGAAATCTGATCGGGCAGGCGGAGAGGGCGTGCCCGCCACTCGCCAAGATCGCAACCAATGCTATTTCAATAGGTTACGGTGCGGCTAGCGTTTGAAACCCGTTCGACTCGGGGAGCTTGACCCGTCTGCAAACAAGCGGACGGGTCTATCTTTTGCCTGCGGCCAGCCAGCGCAAACATCGCACACAACGCCAGTTACGGCAACACCTTACGCCGCTTCCGCTCTCGCCAACCCGTGCCCGCCCGTAAAACCCGCCGCTCCTTTGGCGACCACTTCGCCCCGCGCTCTCAGACTCTCGCCCCTCTCCCGGACAACGGGTTAACAGACACGTTCGGGGTGGACCCGCATCGGTCGCCGGATTTCATGTATCCGCTGGAAATCGCCGACCAACCACTACAGGATGGGACTGAACTTGCGTTTCTCGCGTGGGTGCGTAACATGTTGCGCTGTCAGACGCATCCAGACGCGGACGTGATGGCGTCCATGACGGTTGGACCGCCATCTGGACCAACTACGGATTGATCGACCACCATGCCCGAACCTGTCCTATACGTGCGGGGACTTCAGCACTTTCGAGAGCACGTCGGCTCTGAAGAGATGGCCGGTGACCTCAAGGCGATTACGACGGTTTCCACGGACCTTCTTGAGAAAGTCGCAGCCGACCTCAGCGGCGTGGACGGCTTCCTCGACACGACCGCGCTGAACGCTCGCCTGCAATCGCTGCTTCCTCAAGACGCCCCTGTCGCCTCGGTGCGGCGGGTCATTCTCAACCTCAAGTCCGAGGACGTTGAGAAGCTGCTCGAACGGCTTCGGTCGATTCAAAAGGGCAACGCCGAGGACTTCCCGCTTTCCGCAGATGACTTGGACAAGCTGAGTGACCTTCTGCCGCGGCTTCTGAAGCCGATTCCGGCCTTGCGATGCTATCGCAAGGCCGAACGCTTAAGCAAGATCACGGGTCAGCCACTTGAGGATGTCCAACTGATCTGCGACCTGCGGCCGGTTTTCGATGAGAACCGTAAGAACATCGAAGGCCTGATTCCTTTTACCCACTTCAAGATCGTGGCGACCGGCGGCGATGGCCTTCCGAGAGTTTTCGAGGCAGAACTCACCGCAGAGCAGGTGAGCGACCTCGCCGAGCAGGCAAAACGAGCCGTCGAAAAGCTGAAAGTCCTGCGCGAGAAGGCCAACCAATGGGCTGACTATGGTATGCCCAACGTACCCTTGACCCGAATCAAAGAGAAGGGCTCAAGTGATGACTGACACATATGAGCCGACGGTCTCGAAACTCGTCGAGCAATTGATAGAAGCGGGCACGAAGCCCATCAAACGCAGAAGGCTGTCCTGCTATGGAATTCCCGCTCTCTACGACAAGGGAGGCGGGATTCACGACATTGAAATCGATACCGATGACGGAATCAAGCGATTTACCAACGCAGTCGCGGACCGGGAATCCGGCCGCGACGCTCAGTCTGGCTTTGGTGATGTTGATTATTGGCCTGGCTGGCGCGATCCTCCTTTCGAGGAGGCCGTCGAGTCCCCCGAGGCAGTCGTAGGTCGCGCTGATCGGGCTCACGTCGTCGTTGAGCAACTGGAGGGAGCAACTGGTGCTGCTCGTCGCCAGTTGATCATTGAAGCTGAAGCGGTGCCGTTCGAAGGGCAAGAGCGACAGCGCCTCATTGAATTGCTCAAGGACTATATCGAAGAGAATCGGGACAGCACCGACCGGAATGAGTTGATTGCCGTGGGGTCTGCGATCCGCAAGTGCGTCGCTTTGCTCGATTCCTCTGAGTTCGGCTGGCTAGCGACGTTGCTCGAATCCGGACATCGCGCTCAGCCGAGTCTGGACGCGGAGCTTGAGATCGCCAAGATGGTGTTTCGGCGGTACTCCGTTTCCCCGCCTGCGCAATCGGATCCTCATCCGCAGCTTTCTGCCCGCCTGGCCGAGATGGCCAACGACTATCTGCGGCCGCGCGTGTTCTCCCGTGAGCGGTTTTCCACCGTGGCCATGCTGGCAATTCAGGCGTTGCTTGTAATGCGAAGCGAACACGCTCAGGCGATCATCGATCAAGTCAATGATCTGCCTTTCGGCTGGTTCCGGCAGCAACTGCGTCGTCGGATGGACAGAACCGTACGCAGCATGAGGCCGGACGCGACTGGCGTTGAGGAACTCGACGCAATCGTGCGGCAGATCTGGCCTGAGTGAGGGGGAGAATGCCGGCCCATCGTCTCACAGCACTGGGATCAGCTATCAGCCGCTCAGACGTCGTCGCCTTCGACACCAAGGGAGTCACGCACTTCCTGCAACACACCGCTTTGTCGGCTCACGAGTATGAATCTGTCAAGGCGGGCGATGAGATCGGGGTCAATCACATGGGGCCGCCGCTTGAACGTGATGGACAATGCCGAGTCGACGTGAGCGGTACGGCCGAGTTGAACGACGACGAACTCAACCAGATCGCCCTGTTCATCGACGAGTTGGAAGATGAGCGGCAGGCCCAGGTGCTTCGACAGCGAAGCGATATCGACAAGTACCCCGACTACATCGTTCACCCACACACCGACTACAGCCCGGATGGCAGTTACCGCCGGTTCAGTTGTACCGGCTACGTGGTGGAAGCCTACGCGGAAGCAGGAATTGATTTGATCGACATCGATGCGGTTCCCCCAGTTGACCTGCAGATGATCTACCGAGCCTTTCCGGCTTTGGAGCGTGTCGAGGCAAATCCACCGCTACGAAAACGCAGCGGGATACGCTCCCGCCATGACTTGGGGCTTGCGGGCGACGGGCCGTGGCGGGTTCTTCTGCCGGGCTACGTTCTTCACTCGCTGGCCAGAGACGCCGACGCGATTCGCAGGGATCCTTATTCCCCTACCTCCGGTGACGAGTGTTTTCCGCGTTCGGCATAATGTCAGGCGATTCGGCTGGCCCCAAGAACGAGATGGTCTGTTTCTTGTGAGAGACCGAGCGTCGGGTGCGTAGGCAGGATGAACTGACCGCTGAACAGGTGCGGCACAACCGCCGGTGTGCGTCACTGCGCGCGATCGGGGAACAGCCGTTCGTGTGAATGAAAGCCATGGACCACCACGTCGCCCGTAATCGGGGGCTGCCCGAGGCTGTCGCAGTCTCAGCGTCCTGCGGCCGTGAGACTGCGCGGACTGCGATGCGTCAGTCGGGGTAAGGGGTTACGGCCCAAAGTCTCAACGTCTCACGTTTTCGCGGTTTCGGGCCCCAGGTCTATGTCCGATCGATCACATCCACATCATCCATCAACTTGAAGCTGCCCTCACTGATATTCACTTGGACCACCTGTCGCATCGGCTTGGGCATCGACAGAAACGGTATGAGCACCTGCAACGCCGAGTCGTGAGCTTCGTCGTTGCTACCCATCTGGTTGCTCAGTGACGCAAGGAGCACCAAGGCGTGGGGCGACAGCTTTGGTTCATCCGTTTCCCAAAGCTCATCCATCAGTATCTGCATGGGTTCGAGGATGTTGTTGTCAAGGTCCGGAATTTTCTTGGCCAGTTGCTCGCCGCCGGTGGTTATCCAGCAATGGATGTCCTCGACGATGCACTCGTTCTCCAACGGCGGCGGTCCTTCCGATGCTCGGGGCTCGGTCATGGTGGCATTCCGATCAGCAGACTTCGGCGGTGAGGGCCGTCTGGGTTGTCAGTTTCACAATCAGCGTCGGCTGGCACCAGCTTACTGGTGGACGGCGGCGTTCACAAGGCCGTCATAACTTTAGCATTGCTTGGATTCCACGCAAAATTTCGCCCCCTTCTGCAAAAAGACAAGGGTGAAGGACCTCCTTGTTTAACTGCGGAAGGAGCCCCATGCCACGAGCCACCCGATTCAGTCCCGCCAGAATGACACCCACCGAGCGGCGAAGGGAGGTCGTGGCCATCCTGGCCGGCGGCCTCTGTCGCATGCATCCCATGGTCACTGCGGAAGTTGCAGCGTTTTCACTCTCGGGGCCAGACCCCGCTTGCAATCCGGGCGCAGATGCCGCTCAGTGTGTCCTGAACGCCGCCCCGCGCCCGGACGAGCCGGTCAATGGGGCCGGGATCGATGAGGATGCACGATGAGCGACCACACCATCAGAAGGGAGCTGGCGTTGCTGCAGAAGATGACGCCGAGGCAGCTCCGGCAGCGCTACCGCGAGCTCTACGGCGATGAG
>PUNN01000007.1 GCA_003552605.1 Phycisphaeraceae bacterium | reverse complement strand
ATCTGCCCGTCTCGCCCACGACCGGCCAAAATCGCCGCGCAACCCGGCTGACGAACCCCTCAGCCCCGCTTCCGAAGCACTTCGGCCGCCTGAGACAAGCCATCTTGCGGAATCGCTGAGTTGCTGCACGAGATGATGCATGGGGCAGGTGAGCTTGCTAGAATCGGGCAGGTCAAAGTCGGAAGACGCGCCGGCGACCGACAATAGAGCGAGGCGAGGCGGAGCGCAGCGGCCCCCGTGGGGCCATGGGCGCAAGCGTACCGGCTCAGGGGCGCTGGATGGGCGCCCGGGGTGACCATGAGGGGCTCAAATCGCTGCCGCAGCCCCCGATCGCCCACGTAGCCACGAGGACATGAAAGGGTGTGCGATGTCCCTGATGAGTTCGCAGGTAAGCGAGGCCAGCGCAAATCACCAGACGCGGGTCTATGACAGCGTATTCGACATGCTTCCCAATGCGGACAACCCGTCGCCGATGGTGCGTCTGCGCAAAATGTGCCCTTCAGATCAACTTACCCTTTTTGCCAAGCTCGAGTGGCTCAACCCCTTCGGCTCAGTCAAGGATCGTGCGGCGTGGGAGATGCTCTCGGACCTCGAATCGCAGGGTGAAGTCGGCCATGGGCGGGGTGTGGTCGAGCCAACCTCGGGGAATACCGGCATCAGCCTCGCCGCGATGGCGCGGGTACGCGGCCATCACGTTCGTACCGTGGTGCCCAACAAGGTTCCGTTGGAAAAGAAGTTGATGCTCAAGATCGCCGGGGCTGAACTCGACGTGATCAGCGATGATCTGTGCCCGGCCCCGGGGCTCGGCGATGGTTCGATCAACCTCGCCAAGACCCATGCCAAGGCCCAGCGTGACCGTTACGTCATGCCCAACCAGTATGAGAACCAGAAGAACATCGAGGCCCACATGCGCACCACCGGGCCCGAGATATGGCGCCAGACCGACGGCCGCATCACTCACCTTTTCGTGTCGTTGGGCACCTGCGGTACGGTGACGGGCACGGGCCGGTACCTTCGCGAGAAGAACCCGGACATCCGCATCTACGCGGTGCAGCCGAGCGAGGGCCACGATGTGCCCGGGCTGCGCAATGTGCGCCAACTCGAGGTCTCGAAGCTGTTCGACCCGTCGATCATTACGGAAATCCTCGAGATCGACTATGAACTGGCCTACCGCCGCGCCCTCGAGCTGTTCCAGACCGAGGGCCTGCGCGCCGGCCCGAGCAGCGGCCTGATCTACGAAGGGGCGCGCCGTATCATCGAGCGCGAGCCGGTGGGCATGGGGGTGATGATATTCTGTGATGATATGTTCAAGTACGCCTCGAACATGGCGAGGCACATTCCCGAACTGGCTGAAGGGACCGAAGCCTGAACAGCCGAGAGTTCAAAGGCACCACACCAAGGAGAGACAGTGATGGCTGACTACGCGCATCCCGAAGTACTTGTCGACACCGACTGGGTCAAGGCCAACCTGAACAAGGAGGGCATCCGGCTGGTCGAGGTCGACGTTGACACCAAGGCCTACGAGGCCGGCCATATCCCCGGCGCCGTGGGCCTGAGCTGGACGAGCCAGCTCAACGATCCGGTCCGCCGCGACATCGTAAGCAAGGAAGAGTTCGAGAAGTTGATGAGCGACCACGGCATCCGGCCGGAGGACACCGTCATCCTTTACGGTGACAACCACAACTGGTTCGCCGCGTTCGCCTTCTGGATTTTCAAGCTTTACGGGCACGAGGACGTTCGACTGATGAACGGCGGCCGGCAGAAGTGGCTCGATGAAGATGACAAGGAACTCGTCACCGAGCCCCCTTCGATCAAGCCTACGCAGTACAAGGTGAAGAAGGTCAACGAGGACCTCCGGGCGATGCTGCCGGAGGTGATGAAGGCCTCGAACAAAGCCGCGAAGAACGGCGATTTCAACCTGGTGGATGTACGAAGCCCGGATGAGTTCACCGGCAAGGTGATCGCCCCGCCGGGCATGACCGAAACCGCCCAGCGCGGCGGGCATATCCCCGGTGCCTGCAACATTCCCTGGTCGCAGGCGGTAGCCGAGGATGGCACTTTCAAGAACCGGGAAGAGCTTGAGAAGCTCTACAAGGAAAAGGGCGTCGACCTGAACAAGCCGACCATCGCCTACTGCCGCATCGGCGAGCGTTCGAGCCATACATGGTTCGTGCTCAAATACCTGCTCGGGGTTCCCGAGGTCAAGAACTACGATGGAAGCTGGACCGAGTACGGCAACCTCGTGGGCGCGCCGATCGAGAAGTGAACGCATTGCCCCGCAGTGATCCGCCCTCGCCGCGGTCATCGAAAATGGAATCCCCGGTACCGGCACGGCCCGTGGCCCACGTGGCCCGGGTCCGTGTCGGTTTTCTATCGGGCTTGCAGGCCGCGCCAGGCCGCCATCAACCCCCGCACCCGCTCGCGGTCGACCGGGTTGTCCACCCTGCCTTCGCGTTTGGCCCAGGAGCCGATGATGAAGCCATCCGCGGCAGCATACTCGCCGAGGGTCTCGGCCGTCACGCCGCTGCCGACAAGCACAGGCGCCTGCCCTGCTTCGGCACGGACGGCAGCTAGTTCATCGACATCCGTCGCCTGTCCCGTGGCCCCGCCGGTCACGATCAGGCCATCGGCGAGGCCGCGGTGCAGCGTGTCATCAACCTCCTCGGCGAGTGGTCGCGGTGAGCCGAGTGGGCTGGCGTGCTTGACGTTGATATCGGCAAGGATGCGGATATGGCTGGCGCCGAGTTCAGCGCGGCGGCGCAGCAGCATGGCCGCCGGCCCTTCAATGATTCCCTGGTCGGTCAACTTCGCCCCGCACAACACATTGACCCGGATGAAGCCCCCATCGGATGGACACACCGCTGCCGAGATGCCTAAAGCCGCTTCAACATCATTGCGAAGCACGTTGATGCCCAGCGGCAGGTTGAAGTGGTGTCGGACCTCCGCGGCGAGGGTCGTCATCCATGCGACGATGTGCGGCCCCCCGCCGACCTTATAAAACGGCACATCGCCGAAGTTTTCGAGCATCAGGCCGTGCACGCCAGCCTCCGCCCAAGTGCGGGCATCTTCGAGCACCCGGGCACGGATGGCGGCCGGGTCACCGCCGTAGCGCGGCGAACCGGGCAGCGGCGGAAGGTGCAGCATCCCGATCACCGGCCGTGTCACACCCGGCCACAAGTCAGCGATTGTTGGTGTCATCATCCTGCTCCGCCGCGGGTGGCGCATCGGGTGCCGGCTCCCCCGGCTGTTCGCCCTTGCCGGGTCCACCCGGGCCGGTTCCTTCCCGAGCCTCCTGCTGTTGGCGACGGGCCATGATCTCGACCTCCTCGCGCAAGTCGTTGCACACCTTATCGATGCCTTGCTCCGGCATGCCCTGCTGCCGGAGCGTCCGTCGCAGATCCTCGAGGTCTTCTTCAAGTGGGCGGGGGCCGATTTGTTGGGGCTGCGAATGGCTCCGGCGTTTTCCAAACAACCAGTTGAACATGGCGTGCTCCTGGCGCGGGGTGGCGTCAAGATATTGCTCAGCGGCCCATCATTCCCCAGTCGGCGGGGAGGCCATCGGGGCACAGTGTAGCCCCCAATAGCGGAGGATTCTCCCCGTTGACATGCGAGGCCATGGGCCGGCTGGGCACATGAGGCTGCGCGGCCCCACATCGTGCAGTGGCCGGTGACCCAGCCCCCGGTGAACGACGCACCGCCACCGGCCCCGGTCCCGGAAGGGAGTTTGCAGGGCGAACGCATGTAGCATGGGTGGCATGGTCAGCAGCCGTCTTCGGCTGATGGCCATGCGGCAGACCCGCTTTTACGAGCCTGCATGGCCATCGGCTGCGGACAGCCGCTGACCATGCCACCCTGTTTCGCACCTACATGCGTTTGCCCTGAGGGAGTTTGCTTCCGTTTGACGCAGGACGGCTTTATTGCCATCATCCGCCCTTGGGCGAGTATCCACCTGCGCAACTGAAGGTGTCAGAAGGTGATGTTGTGACCGGTGCGCGGGTGGAATGTGCCTATGATGAGTGGTTCATGCCAAAGCCCCACGACCACGATCCGCATTCAAGCCAGTGCTCTGAGCCCGCGTCCAAACCGCCGCCGGGGGCGGGTCGCGCGACCGGGGGCCAGGTGGGGCCCACCTCGGCGGATATCGACGAATCGCTGATTGAAAAGCCCCTCCGGGACACCAACCCCATCATGTGGCTGCTTACGCTGATCGGTCCGTTTGCGCTGACCGCAGCCATTCTCGTATTGCTATGGGGGGCCTACGGATGGGACTTCATGGCCAAGTTGGCGTCGCTGGCGGTGGTCACGTTCTTCTTCTTCGGACGGTTCATCATCGTCCTCGGACATACCGGTAACGAGGTCGACGGTCTCCGGCTACCGCCACCGCAGCAGCTTGCGCTGATGGTGCTTTACATGGACCTGATGGTGGCGACGCTGCTGACCTGCCACCTCGGCTTTCTCTTCCGCCTTCCCTGGCTGGGCTGGCGACTGCGGGAACTGGTGAACGATGGCCGGTTCATCCTCGACCTTCACCCGTGGATACGCAAGGTCACTTTCCTGGGCGTCGTTGCCTTCGTGACCTTTCCCCTGGCGGCAACGGGGAGTGTGGGGGGCTCGATCTTCGGTCGCCTGTTGGGCATGACCCGCTTGGCCACCTTCATAGGCGTGGCCCTGGGCAGCATGATCGGTTGCGGCATCATGTATGCGGGGGCCGAGATCATCAACGAGTACGTGTTGGACGAAGAGGCCCGCCAGAATCCCTTCGTTTTCTGGGGCGGTGTGGCGATCGTGGCGGTACTGATTCTCCTGCTCAACCACCGGTACCGGCAACTGAAGAAGAGCCACATGGACCGCGTGGCGGCCGAGCGCGAGCGAGAAAAACGACGTCAGGCACGTGCCGACCGCCGCGCTGCCAGCCGCGAAGCATCGGGGTGACAGGTAACCGAGCGAAGCGATTTCCAGCCGTTGTGATGAAGGTGCCGCGGTCCTCATTGCCACCGGCATTCTCCCTGATGCAGGGAATTCCCGCCGTAACCCCCGTGACGCAATTTCCGGCCCCCTACGGCTCTATCGCCCGCTGCACCTGCGCAGCGGTTTCGAACAATTCCGCCGCGCGGCGGCGCCAGCCCGCATCGGCATATCGGCTCCATGACCCACTGCGGCCGCGTTCGAAGGCACGGCGCTGTCGGTCGAGAACGCGCTGGCACTGGACCCGAAGGTCCGCACCAAGAAACCTGCGCTTCGCGGGGTCGGCCAGGGCGCGTTCGATGGCGATGCGCGCCTCGTTCTCCTGAAGCCCCTCGCGCAACATCTCATAACGCACGGTGGCGAGGGCCCCCTCCTCACCGGGGGCGGTAAGGTAACGGGGGGTGTCGCGCGTAAGGTTGTGATCGAAGATGGGGTAGGTCCGGAAGCGGCCGAGGATGGCGCCCTGCCTCTGACCTTCACCCTCATCGACAGGCCAGT
>PUNN01000493.1 GCA_003552605.1 Phycisphaeraceae bacterium | reverse complement strand
CCGTCCGGCAGGCCTTTGAATGGGGTCTATTAGGCGAGAATATCCTGGATAGTGATTTTTCATTTGAAGTGCGAATTAGCAGGGGTGGTGGCGCTTTTGTCTGCGGTGAAGAAACAGCCCTTCTGGCATCAATCGAAGGTAAACGCGGGGTGCCCCGCCACCGTCCGCCATTCCCGGCCGTTAAGGGTCTCTGGGAAAAACCGACTGTGATAAACAACGTTGAAACCCTGGCCAATGTGCCCCTGATCATGCGCCGCGGCGCCGAGGATTTTGCTTCCGTCGGCACCGAAGGCAGCAAGGGCACCAAGGTTTTTGCCCTGACCGGTAAGGTGAACAATACCGGCCTGGTGGAGGTGCCCATGGGCATTTCCATTCGCGAAGTTGTTTTCGACATCGGTGGTGGAATTCGCTTCGGCAAGAAGTTCAAGGCGGCCCAGATTGGCGGCCCCTCCGGCGGTTGTATTCCCGAAGAACATCTTGATCTGCCAATTGATTTTGACTCGCTGACAGCAGCGGGAGCCATGATGGGCTCCGGCGGTCTGGTTGTCGTTGATGAGGACACCTGCATGGTTGACATGGCCCGCTACTTCTTAAGCTTTACCAAGAAAGAGTCCTGCGGCCAGTGCATCCCCTGCCGCCTGGGAACCGACCAGATGTATGATATCCTCGAGGCTATCACCGAGGGTAAGGGCAAACCGGGAGATGTTGCCCTGCTTGAAGAACTGGCCAGCTCCGTGAAAAAAGGTTCAATGTGCGGCCTGGGTCAGACTGCGCCCAACCCGGTGTTAACCACCCTGCGCTATTTCCGCGATGAGTATGAGGCTCACGTTCATGAAAAACGCTGCCCGGCCCTGGTATGCAAGGCCCTGCTGCACTTCCGTATTGACGAAGAAAAATGTATCGGCTGCCAGCGCTGCATTAAAGCCTGCCCGGTCGATGCCATTACCGGCGAGAAGAAGCAGCCTCACGAAATTGACCAGGAACTCTGCACCCAGTGCGGGGCCTGTTTCGATGTCTGTCCGAAGAAAGTCAGGGCGGTGGAAGTCCTCTCTGAAGGCTTACCTGAAAGTGAAGCCGAAGAGTCAGAAGAATGCGAGGAGGGATGCAAATGTCAGAGCTAGTTAGTTTAACCATAGATGGCCGGGAAATCCAGGCTGTGGAAGGAACCTCAATTCTGCGGGCAGCCCTGGCCAACGATATCTATATTCCCCATCTTTGTGATCACGAAGATCTGACTTCCGTCGGGATCTGCCGGGTCTGCCTGGTGGAAATTGAAGGGCGCCGTCCGACAGTTTCCTGTATGACCCCGGTGGAAGAGGGGATGGTAGTTCACACTTCCAGCGAAGAGCTTGACCAGGTCCGTAAAGTGAACATGGAACTGCTGGTGCTGCATCATGACTACGATTGCCAGAACTGTGCCAAAAACAGCAAATGCCAGCTGCAGGAGCTTACCCGCTATGTTGGCATAGATGAAGACAGGATCAATGCCATGCGGCAGCCCGAGCTGGATATCCCCCTCGACGATTCCAACGTCTATTACCTGCGTGACCTGAACAAATGCGTGCTTTGCGGAATATGTGTGCGCACCTGTGAGGAGATCCAGGGTGATGAGTGTATTGATTTCACCTTCCGCGGAATCGAAACCAGGATTGGGGTGCTCGGAGATAAGCCGATTGCCGAGTCAACCTGCGTTACCTGCGGAGAATGTGTCACCCGCTGTCCTGTCGGGGCTTTAGTTCCCCGCCATGCGATTGAGCCAACCTATGAAATCGACACGATCTGTCCTTTCTGCGGCTGCGGTTGTGGTGTTTCAGTCGGGGCCAGGGGCGGTAAAGTGGTTTCATCAATTGCTGTTCCAGACAGTCCTGCCAGCGGCGGCAGCCTCTGTGTCAAAGGCCGCTTCGGTCTTGGATTTGTCAGCTCCCCGGACCGCCTGACCACCCCGCTAATCCGCAAGGATGGCGAACTGGTGGAAGCCAGCTGGGAAGAAGCCATCTCGCTTATTGCCGAGAAGTTTGGCCAGTACAAAGACGGCCAGTTTGCCACCATTGCTTCGGCCAAGTGTACCGTTGAAGATAACTATGCCATCCAAAAATTTACCCGCGCGGTGATGGGTACAAATAACATCGATCACTGCGCCCGTCTCTGACACGCTCCCACCGTGGCCGGTCTGGCCACAACACTGGGCAGCGGAGCGATGACCAACTCTATCGCTGAAATCGGAGATGCAGCCTGTATCATGGCGATCGGAACCAGCACCACCGAGGCACACCCGATCATCGGTTACCAGGTAAAAAGAGCAGTGCGCCAGGGCAGCAAGTTGATTGTTGCCAACCCGCAGGAAGTGCCCCTGGTTCAGTTTGCCGATATCTTCCTGCAGATCAAGCCGGGTAGTGACGTGGCCCTGCTGATGGGCATGGCCCGTGTAATTATCGAGGAAGGTCTGCATGACGATAAATATATCGAGGAGCGCTGTGAGAACTTCGATAAATTCAAGCAGTCACTGGAAGAATTCGACCCGGAATTTGTCAGCGATACAACCGGCGTCCCCTGGGAAAAAGTTGTAGAGGCGGCACGGATGTATGCTGAAAACAATCCTGCCTCAATTCTCTACTGCATGGGTATAACCCAGCACTCTCACGGCACAGACAACGTGCTGGCCATCAGTAATCTGGCCCTAATTACCGGCAACCTGGGCAAAACTTCCGCCGGGGTTAACCCTCTGCGCGGTCAGAACAACGTCCAGGGCGCCTGCGATATGGGTTCCCTGCCAAACGTTTTTACCGGCTACCAGAAAGTTGAAGACGAGGTCGCCCGTAAGAAGTTTGAGCAGGCCTGGGGAGCATCTTTAAGCGGTAAACCGGGGCTGACCCACACCGAGATTTTTGATGCCGCCTACAATGGTGATATCAAGGCCCTCTACCTGATCGGTGAAAACCCGGTCCTGACCGAGGCGAACGCCGCCCATTCCATCGAAGCGATGGATAAGCTCGAGTTCTTCGTGGTTCAGGACATTTTCCTGAACGAAACAGCCGAAAAAGCGGACGTGGTTCTGCCGGCTGCCAGCTTTGCAGAAAAAAACGGCACCTTTGTTAACACCGAGCGCCGCGTTCAGCGGGTGCGCAAAGTAGTCGAACCGGTCGGCGAGGCAAGGCCGGACTGGCTGATTGTCAGTTCCATTGCCAATGAAATGGGCGCCGAAGGATTTGCCTACAACAGTGCCGAGGATGTCTTTAATGAAATGAGAACCCTCACACCGAGTTATGCCGGTATTTCCTACGAACGGATCGAGGAAGAAGGAATCCAGTGGCCCTGCCCGGCAGAGGATCACCCCGGAACTCCGATCCTCCATACCGAAAAATTCAACACACCTTAGGGTAAAGGCAAGCTGATGCCCCTTAGCTACCGGCCCTCGGAAGACTGCTGTGACTTCGACTTTCCGCTCACCCTGACTACCGAGCGTTCTCTGTACCAGTTCCACAGCACCATGACCCGTTACTCCGATGGCTTAGATGAAATAAGCGGCGGAGAGCGAATCAGGATTAACCCCGTCGATGCAGAAAAACTCGGGATTGAAGACGGTGACCTGGTTGAAGTTAATTCGCGGCGCGGCATGCTGAAAGTAAAAGCAGAGATTACCCGGCGCAGCCAGCCCGGCGTGGCCTCGCTCAGTTTCCACTATGCCGAGTGCCCGACCAACCTGCTGACCAGCTCCGCCCTCGACCCGGTGGCTAAAACCCCCGAAACCAAGGTTTGCGCCATCCGCATCGAAAAAGCCAAATAAGTAGAAAAGGTGTCAGAGACAAATTCTACTTATTTTCGCCAAAACAATAAAGGCCCGGCCGGATTAAACCCCGCCGGGCCTTTTATTAAGTGAAAAAAGTATCCTGGTTAATATTAACTTATTGTCTTTAAATTTCCCGTTGTCCCACTTTGATATCCCTGATCTGCAGCTCTTTCAGGAATTCCTTGCTGTCAATAGCATTATCTGCTTCCGGGCCGAATACCCCGAAACGGTTAATTTTATTGTTTGCCATCATCATCGCCCCAATACTCAGGGGCAGGCCGGTCAGGCGGCGCATTTTATCAGTTACAGCATAAGATAAATTGACATCAACTCCACCACGCTTGCCCTTAACATCAACCCTGATTGCCGAGGCGTTGCGATTCTTTTTCTTCGGCAAGATCGGCAGGGCTGCTTTTAAAATATGCCCGGTAAGATGCTTGGTGAATTGAACCTGGGTTAACCCCAGGGCTGATACAAGCCTGGACAGGAAGTTCAAATAGTTTTCAGCCAGTCCCCCTTTCAGGGTCACTTCTTCAACTCCCTTAAAATAACGGGGAATGGTAACAGGCTCAGGGTGACCAAGGTGGAAAGTGTTGACCAATTCCATGGGCGGAGGAAATTCAACCAGCTCTTTGCCCGATCCGGCTTTGATGCTAATAAAATGGCCATCTTGAAAGGATGTCACTTTACCGGTAAAAATATGCATAGTATGTAGAATGACTGCCAGACCTTCCGAATCGGCTGCACTGGCCGACCAGTAAATATTGATAGCTTTAACCTCATCAAGCTCCTCGTAAGCCCGGCGGGCGAGCAGGTTGCTCAACCCCGGTGTCCAGCCCATCCCGGTCAGGATGCGCCGACCTTTCTGCCGCGCTTCCTCATCCAGTTCCAGGGCAGCCTCGACTGCATCATGGTCGTCACAGATGCTAACATAATTTACTCCGGCTTCAATTGCCGCTTCAATGATTGGCCGTTCAAAGCGGTAAAAAGGTCCCAGTGCTCCTGCCACGGCTGAGCTGCCGTGCATGACCCTGACCAGGTCATCATGTGAAGTAGCATCGATCTCTCTAATCCTCACCTTATTGTGAGTCTCCATGCTTTCTATCAGCCTCTCGGCAGCACGCACATTCTTGTCTGCTATCACTATATCGGTTGCTTTAGAGTAATGGATCAGGTCACGCACTGTTTCTGCTCCCATATCGCCTGCCCCGCCAAGTACAACAATTCTCATATTAATTTCCCCCCTGGTTAACTGTTTTAAAACTTTGAGTTCCGCTCCGTTTCCCCTTAACGAACTTTAATCAATCTCTGCCTCTATGCCCTGGCTTGTTTATTTTTTTGAAATTATTTATATTATTCAAGGTCTTTAAGGTTAATCCTTTTTTAAAAAGGGAAAAATTGCAATTTAATTGAAAAAACCCATGACCCTACTATTTTCCGCAGACTTACTATTTAACTTAATCAATCTATCCGAATATGTTATAATGTTAGGCATGCGGCTATTGCAGCTGGCAGAAAGGCGGATTACTTCTTAAATGTTTCCTCTGCGCGATACCATAACCTATCACGGTTCTACTATAGCTACTATTGGCCTGATCATTCTAAACGGACTGGTATTTTTCTACCAGCTTTCACTGGGAATAGCTGCTCAGCCTATTATTTTCAATACATTTGGT
>PUNN01000455.1 GCA_003552605.1 Phycisphaeraceae bacterium | reverse complement strand
GGTAGTCGCCATCGTTGTGGAACACCACAGCCCGCGCGTTGCCACGGTTGATGATGTGATAACACAGGTCGGCGACCGAAGCGCGGGCGGTGCGTGGCATGGCGATAGCGTAGCGTGGCGAAGGAAAAAGAGCAAAAATAAGAATGTCCCCTTTTCGCTCACGGGGCTATTGTGCTTGGCGGTGCAGGTGGGCGGTTTCCCGCTGCATGATGTCGGTCAGCGCCGCCGCAACTTGCGAAGGTGGCGGCGCTGCCGTGGCGAGCAAGCGCTCGAGGCTGGTCACGGACCGGCCGGTGAGGCCGCAGGGCACGATCGTGTCGAAGTGCGACAGGTCGGTGCAGACGTTCAGCGCCAGGCCGTGGAGGCTCACGTTGCGGCTGACCCGCACACCGATCGCCGCGACCTTGGCCACCGGCCGGCTCGGCTGGTCGGCCGGGCGTGGCCGGTCGGGGTCGACCCAGACCCCGGTGGCTGATGGGTCGCGGAGCCCTGCAACACCGAATTGATCAAGCGTTTCGATGATCACCTGCTCGAGCCAGCGGATGTAACGGCCCAGGTTCATCCCCAGCGCCGACAGTCGCAGGATCGGGTAAGCCACCACCTGCCCGGGGCCGTGATAGGTCACATCGCCGCCGCGGTCGGTGGACTGGACCTCGATGCCCAGCCGTGCCAACGTCGCCTGATCGGCCACGAGGTGTTCGGCGGCTGCCCGGCGCCGGCTGATGGTGATGACCGGCTCGTGCTCGACGATCAGCACCGTCATCGGCCGTTGGCGGGCGACAACCTCTGCGTGTACCTGCCTTTGCAGATCGAAGGCGGGGGCATAAGCCATGCGGCCGAGCTGCTGAACCTGCAAAGGGCCGGGGCGGCTTGATTCGGCTTTGCCGTTCCCGGGCCTCCCCGGGCTTCCGGAACGTCCGGGACTTCCGGAACTTCCGGGGGTGGGGGTGGGGGTGGGAGAGTGGGGTGAATCAGGAGGGGGCATGGGTGATAACAATATGCGCGGGCGCTGCGGCTGTCGTCCCGCGAGCTTCGCTCCGGCATTCGGAAGGTGCTCGCATCAGCCCGCACGGTTCACGAGGCGATAACAGCGCAGGCGTTCGGCGGCGCGTGTGATGCATCTGGGTCCGGGGGCCGGGGTCCGGGGGCCGGTGGCGTCCTGTGGGTGTTTGATTATGATAATCGCCCGTTTCACGCCGATGCAGAAGAGGACTCCCCGGCTTGCCTTCCATTCACCCCACAGCCATCGTCGACGCCCGTGCCGAACTCGCCGCGGATGTCGAGGTCGGCCCGTATTGCATCATTGATGGCCCGGCCGTGATCGGTCCGGGGACGCGGCTGATCGGCCATGTCTGGCTGCACGGAGCGGTGACCCTCGGGCGTGAGAACCGGCTCTACCCTCAGGTGGCGATCGGGTTCGAGCCGCAGTCGCTCAAATTCAAGCCGGGCGAGCCCGCCGCGGGCGTGGCGATCGGCGACCGCAACACGCTGCGCGAGTGCGTGACCATCCATCACGCCACGGATCAACAGGAGCCGACGCGTGTGGGCGACGACAACTTCCTGATGTCGACCGCGCACGTTGGTCACGATGTGCAGATCGCCAACGGGTGCACGCTCGCTTCGAGCGCGCTCTGCGGTGGTCACAGCGTTCTCGAGGATGGGGTCAACCTCGGCGGTAATGCCAGTGTTCACCAGTACTGTCGCCTTGGCCGGATGTCGATGATCGGCGGCCAGAGCGCGGTATCGAGTGACCTGCCGCCTTTCTGCACTGCCAGCGGGCTCAACAGCGTGGTCGCGCTCAACATCATCGCCCTGAAGCGGAGCGGATGCGAAAAAAAGGCCCTCGAACAGGTGCGGTGGGCGTTCAACACTATCTTTCTCAAACACCATACAAACCAGACGGCCATCGAACTGCTCGAGGAGGAAGCGGCGAACAACGGCCCCGCGGCGGCGTTGATCGCCGAGATGGCAAGCTTTGTCCGCAACGCCACGCGCGGCCTGGTGCCGCATGCCGCGGTCGCCAGCCAGCAGCGCATTCAGCGCTGAGCGTCGAGCCCCGGCTCCTGGTCCGCGGGGGCATCCCCATGCTCAGGCAACCCCACGTTTGGCCGCGTTGGGATGGGTGCATGACATGCGCCGCGGGGGATTTTTCTCCCTCTCCCCTCGGGAGAGGGCCGGGGTGAGGGGGGCTCAGTGCAAACGCCCAAATGCTTCATGTGCCGTCTTTCCCGCCTCATGCAGGGGTCGGCCTTCGCTTCAGCCACGGCACGACCGGCACGAATCTACCCTCACCCCAGCCCTCTCCCGCCCCGGGAAAAAGGGGAGAGGGAGCAAGAGCCTTCCGCGGCGCGTGTCATGCACCCCGTTGGGATCCATGCCGTTGCGGCCTGCAATGCGGGACGCCTGTCGCGGGGGTATGATGGGCCGATGATGCCGGCGAATCCCGCTGCATGAGGGCGGGTGCGGCCGCAGGGAATCGATGTCATGTGGCGAACTGCACTTGTCCTGATCGTTCTGACCGGTGGATGTACCGCAATGCACGCAATGGCGAACGAACAGCCCGAGCCTTGGGAAGTGGCAACTTACGATGATGAGGCGGGCTTTGATAAGCGCACCGCGGAGACACTGGCGGCGCTTGCCGAGACCACTTTCGCCGCGCGCAGCAAGGCCGTGTCGACCTGCCCCGATACCGGACAGCGCGTGCAGACGTGGGCGCTCGAGGGTGAGACCATCTATTCACCCTACACCGGGCGCGCTTACAAGCAGGGGGCGACGGGCTACTTCGGCCCAAGGGCCCGGGATGATGAAGGGCGCATCACGGCCTTCGGCGGCGATCCGCTCAAGTACGACCTGCCACCGGCCACCGTGTATCTGATGAAGCATCCCGGCGATGTTGAGACCGAGGCATTTCTCTCGATCCCCGGCAACCTCAATCAGCAGTACCACTTCGCCGCGGCCAACTGGGCCCGTTTTCTCGGTCTTGCCGGTGAGCAGATGGACGATGACTGGCACACCGCTTTCCGCGAAGCGGTGGCCGAGTACCGCGAGCAGCGCCGCCCGAGCGATGGCCCCGACCGCGAGCACGCGGAGATGGAATCGGTGCATGACCTTGTCGGCGAGGAGGGCGAATTGCTTGGCGGCAACGTCCACGATGGCGGCACCGAGAACCACAAGACCATGTGGCGGACCAGCGGCCTGCTCTACGCCCAGAAATTCGGGTCCGATGCCACCATCAGCGGCCACAAGGCCGACGAGGCCGAGCGGCTGATCACCCACATGATTGCTGAGTATCTCGAGCTGAGCCTTGAAAAGGGCAATGGTGAGTACGATTCGAGCATCTATTATCCGCACTCGATCCGCGGCTTTCTCAACCTCTACGACTTCTCGCCCGACCCGCAGACGCGTGAACTGGCCAAGGCAGCGCTGGACTTCTACTACCTGACCTACGGGCTGAAGGTGTTCAATGGCAACTTCACTGGCCCGCAGAAGCGCGGGTTTGTCGATGGGTTCGGCCTCGGTGAGATGGACACGATGCTCTGGGCGTTCTTTCCAGAGACGACCCAGCCAATGCCGGAATCGGAGCAGGTCGCCCTGCACCTTGCCACCAGCGACTACCGCCCCAACCGGGTCATCCGCAACATCGTGACCAAACAGATCGACCTGCCGTTCGAGGCGCGCATCGCGCGGCCGACCTACCACCTGCGCACCCCCAATGCCTGCCAGGAAACGTTCTATTGCAGCAGCGGGTTCGCCCTCGGCAGCATCGCCATGACCATGGTGGATAACCCCGGCCAGCAGACCATCTGGGCGCTGAACGCCCGGGGAAACGAGGGCTCATTCGTCTTCGGGGGCGGCCATCCGGCCACGGCCGGCCCCATCGGCCACAGCCCCTACGACCAGGTGATCCAGAAGCGCGGGGCGATGGTGATGGTCACCGGCCAGACGGGCGATCGGCCGGAGGGTGAGCTCGATGCCGAGCAGCAGCGCCGTTTCGAACACGCTGCGGATGCGCTTACACAACTGCCGCTCGATGCACCCGCTGTCGAGCGCGTGAAGCGCGCCGGGGAACTGGCCGAAACCTGGGTTTACATCCCGCGGAACGTTGATGACATCGTGGAACGCGAGGGCAGTGTGTACATCGAAGCCGGCGATGCGTACATTGCCATTCGGCCACTGGTCGAGGAATACGGCTGGCTGCGCACGAGCGAGGATGATGATGACAGCGCCATGCAGGACCTGGCCCGGTACGATGTGCTGGTCATCCCGGGTGATCGCACCGGCTTCGTCCTCGATGCCGCCGACCGTGCGGACCACGCCGACTTCGATGCGTTTGTCGAGTCGATCAAACACAAGACGGATCTTGATACATCCGCGCTTAAGGAGGAAGGCATCGTGCGTTATCGCTCGCTGGCCGGTGATGAGCTGGAGATGACCTATCAGCCCACGCGCCTTCGTGCTGAAGGGCGGATCAACGATGGGCCCATTGACTGGTCGAACTGGGCCGGAGGCGGTGTCTATGAAAGCCCTTATCTCCGCATCCGTGATGGGAAGCTGAAAGTGACCGATGGTGAGCAAGGCTACAGCCTCGAGTTCGAGGATGGCCGGCCGGTTTATCGGCATTGGGATGGAACGTAACCACCGCACGGCACGCCTTTTGTAGAATACGCGTGGCAATGCCCGTGAGCGCGAATCATGGACCGACACGATCAATATGAATCACCCCTCGCCGGCCGCAACGCCTCGGCCGCGATGCTCGAGTTGTGGTCAGCACGGCGGAAGTTCACCACCTGGCGGAAGCTCTGGCTGGCACTTGCCGAAGCCGAGCAGGAACTCGGCCTCGCGATCACCGATGAGCAGCTACAGCAGATGCGTGAGCATCTGGATGACATCGACTTCGATGCCGCGGCAGCCTATGAAAAGCGACTGCGCCACGATGTGATGGCCCATGTCCACGCCTTCGGCGATGTGGCGCCGGCGGCGCGGCCGATTATTCACCTCGGTGCCACGAGCCAGTACGTCAACTGCAACGCTGAACTGCTGCTGATCCGCGAATCGCTCGAGCTCATCGCCGGGAAGCTGGCCACCACCATCGACCGCTGGTCCGATGAGGTCCTGGCCTACTACCGCACCGGCCGGGCCTCCTCCGGCCCCGTCGAGGCCGTCAACGGCGAGATCGAGGCAGTCGACCGAGCAGCCCGGGGCTTCAGAAGCTTCCACCACTACCGCACCAGGATGCTGCTCAAAACCGCCGTCTCATGGCACACTCCACCCACCCCAAGAACCCGGGGCCACGCCGGTCAATCAGACCCCGCCACCCCCGCGTTCATCGCGTAGGGCCACGATGTCGAACGCGACGGTGTCCATGTCACCCGACTCGCCCTCGGGCTCATCGGCGCCGACCTCGGTCAGCACCAGCTCCAGCTCGGGGTCGTGGTCGGGCGAGAACGGATCGCCTCCCCGAGCACGCATCTCGACACCGTCGTGGTCGAACT
>PUNN01000415.1 GCA_003552605.1 Phycisphaeraceae bacterium | reverse complement strand
GGGGGTGTCCGCAGCCGATGGCCATGCGGCCCCGAGGGTTCAGGACGCCCCGAGCGCCTCGCGGCCCCGCATGGCCATCGGGCTGAAGACCCCCGCAAAGCCCGCTGACACAGCCAGTCCAGTGGTTGCCCGCCCCGGCGCGTGTCATGCGCCCCGTTGCTCCGGAGGCTCCCAGCAGCGATGATCAGGGCATGTTCGGCGACGTTGTTGAGCAGGCCATGCCGAGGGTTGCACCTTGCCACGACCGCCACCTGGCGAGTTGGATGGTGTTCGTGGTGGCGGTTCTCGTGCTGGCGCCGGCAGGCTCGGCTCTCGCTGGCGAAGCCGGTGAGCAGCCCGGAGCCTCCGATGACATCACTGCGGTGGTGCTGATTGCGTTCGTGTTGATCGTGGCCCAGGCGCTGGTGATCCTCGGCCTGTACCGGCGGCTCCGGGAGGCACACGCGGCGCGGGCGCGGACCAGTCAGTCCACAGACGAGGGTGAGAAGGGGCGAGGGCAAGTGGTGGAAGGTTCCCACATCATGAGGCTGCGCAACAGCGATGGGGCCGCGCCGCCACCATCGCAAGGCCCTGCGGAGAGAGATAATAGCGGAGATGAACTGAAACGCATATTCGATCTGACCCCAGAGATCCTCTGTGTGATGGATATGCAAGGGCGGTTTGTCCGCACCAATCCCGCCCTGTCGCACCTGCTCGGCCAGTCCGAGTCAGTGCTCATCGGAACCTCGGCACTCGACCGGCTTCATCCGGAAGACCGCGAGCCCACGCGCCAAGTACTCGAAGCTCACCGGCAGGGTGAAGGGGTCAGCGGGCTTCGCAGTCGGCTGTGTGCCGCGGATGGAACCTATCGGCTGATCGAGTGGGACAGCGCGGTGGACCCGGCGGCGGGGCAGATCTATGCCGCCGGTCGGGATGTTACATCGTTGCAGCGCGCCCAGCACCAGCTCGAGGCGCTCAACCGGCGTCTCGAATCGCGCATCGCCACCCGCACGGCGGAACTCGATGCGGCCAACCGCGAGCTCGAGGCGTTTGCTGAGTCGATCGCCCATGATCTGAGGGCCCCGATGCGGGCCATCGGCGGCTTCACGCAGGCGCTGCGGGAGGATTGCCAAGAGGCGCTGTCTGAAATCGGCCGGCAGCACATCGAACGGATCGCGCTGGCTGCGGAGCGAATGTCAGAGATGACCGATTGCCTGCTGGGACTGGCACGCACCGGTCGAGGACCGTTGCAGTTGGAGCCGCTCGACCTTGCCGCCCTCGCTCGCGAAGTGGTTGAAGGCCTGCGCCAGGGCGATCCGGAGCGAGAGGTCGAGGTCGAGATCGAGCCCGGGTTGCACGTCACCGCAGACAGGCGCCTGATGCGCATTGCGCTTGAGAACCTGCTATCCAATGCGTGGAAGTTTACCTCTGCAAGGAGCCCCGCGCGGATCGCGTTGCGGCGAGCCGAGGCCGAAGGGAAGGTGGCATACGAGGTCCGCGATAATGGCGCCGGCTTTGACATGGCGGCAGCGGACCATCTGTTTACTCCCTTTACCCGCCTCCATGATGTGGAGCGGTTTGAAGGCACGGGGATCGGCCTGGCCACCGTACAGCGGATCATTCGCCGCCATGGCGGCCGCATCTGGGCACGGGCGGAGCCCGAGCGGGGCGCCAGCTTTTTCTTTACGCTGTCGGACGAGCCGGCTGCGGCAAGTGCGGATGTTTCCGACGTGGCCACGGGCGGTTCAGAAAGTGAAGCCGGACCATGACCATCGACGACCACACCCGCCGCGTATTCGATACGCTGCTCGAACAGGTGATGGAGGACCTTCCCGATGAGATTCACAGCCTTATCGAGGAGGTGCCGCTGGTGGTCGAGGACCGCCCCTCGGCCCGAACGATGCGCGAGATGCAGGTCGAGTCGGCCGAGGAGTTGTGCGGCCTGCATGATGGCATCCCCCTGACTGAGCGTGGCAGCAGCGAGCAGCCGACCCTGCCGGATACGATCACCATCTATCGCCTCGGCATCCTGTCGTTGGTCCTCGAGCAGATGGGCGAGGTCGACCGCGATGAACTTCGCCGCCAGATCCGCATCACGATCCTTCACGAGATCGGCCACCACTTCGGCCTCGATGAGGATGGCCTCGAAGCGCTCGGCTATGGTTGACCGGCGCTGTAGCCGGTGGATGATTCGACCAGGCGCCTCGCGCGGTTGAACCGCTGTGAAGGAGACGTATGCATGCAGAATCACGCGCTTGTGTTGGGACTTCGCCATCTTGTGATTGTCGGGTTCGCCGTGGCTTTCTCCGGCGTGCCGGCGTGTGCGGCGACACCGCAGCAGCAGGACACCGCGCATGAGGCCGCGACGTTCGAGTCACTCGTTGGCACGCTCGCAGCACCGGAGATGGAAGGGCGCGGGCCGGGCACGGAGGGGATCGAGCTTGCCCGCGACTTCATCATCGAGCAGTTTGAAACGGGGGGTCTTGAGCCGGGATACAGGCCGGCCGGCGGCGAGCAGGCCTCGTTCACGCAGACGCGGACCATCCCGCTCGATCTCGAGCTTGATGCGGTGAGGCTCGCACTCATGAATGGCGGCGATGGCGAAGGGGTGTTCGATCACGGGGATGACTTTCGCATCCTCAGCACGGGGGCGGATGTGTCTGTCGATGGGAAATTCGCAGTCACCATGGTCGGGTATGGCACTGAAAGCGAACGTCACGACTACAGCAGCTACCGCATCGACGGTGAAGCAGTTGAAGATGATGCCCTTGAAGGGCGGATTGCGCTTGCTTTCCGATACGAGCCGATGGATGAAGAGGGCAACAGCCAGTGGCGAGGAGGTGGCCAGTGGTCGCGCGCAGCGCGCATCGCGAACAAGGCGCAGCTCGCTGCGGATCACGGCGCGGCGGGATTGCTGATCGTGAATCCCCCTTCGCATCCCGACGATGAGGCCGGATTGCTCCGCAAGCTTGCCCCCGTCGGCGGCAGGGGGGCAGACGTGGCAGTTGCACAGATATCCCAATCCAGCTTTCATGCCATGCTCAGCCGCGATGGCCACGAGAACCCTCGGGAGACAGCCCGCGCCTGGCAGCGCCGGGCGGATGAAGGAAAGCTTGAACCGGTCGATCTCGAGGATTTGGAGGTTGAACTGACTGTGCGCGCCACCCGCGAGCGGGTGGATATCGACAATGTCGCCGGGGCGCTGCCTGGTGAAGGCGAGCTTGCATCACAATGGATCATCGTCGGTGCCCATTATGACCATCTCGGCTACGGAGGCTTCGGCTCGCTCGAGCCCGACGTGCATGCCATTCATCCCGGCGCCGATGACAATGCCTCCGGCACCGCGGCGATCATCATGATGGCAAAGTCGTTCGTCGAGCGGCTGGAAGATGATGAAGGCAGGATGTCGGGGCAGGCCGATGATGATGCCGGCCGGCGGTCGATCCTCTTTGTGGGGTTTTCCGGTGAAGAGCGCGGATTGCTCGGTTCGCGCTACATGGTGTGGCATTTCGAACGCGATACGGGGGCATCACTCGATGATGTGGTGGCCATGATGAATCTCGACATGATCGGGCGGCTGCGGCCGGATCGCGGTCTGAACATCGCCGGTGTCGGCACGAGCGAGACATGGCCGGAGTTGATCGAGCGCATTGCACGGGAGAATGACCCGCCCATCAACGAACGATCGGGCGCGATGGCCGGCAGCGACCACCTGCCGTTTCTTCAGGAAGGCATCCCGATCCTGTTTCTGAATACGGGCGCACACGAGGATTACCATCGCCCGTCCGATACCGCAGACCGGATCAATGCCGAAGGCGGGGCGCGTGTGACTTCCCTTGCCGATCGGCTCATCTGGGCACTGGCGCATCAGCCGGATCGGCCGGCGTTCACCGAACCGCCCCGCCGGGACGACGATGCACCGCGCATCGGTCGCGTCCGCCTTGGCATCATGCCCGATTACGCTCACGATGCACCCGGGGTGGCGGTGGCGGCCGTGGCCTCCGGCAGCCCGGCGGCAGAGGCCGAACTCCGCGAAGGCGATGTGATCATTGAGTGGAACCGGCAGGCGGTGGACGATATTGAATCGCTGACGCGGGCGCTGGCCGAGCATGAGACTGGCGATGAGGTCCGCCTGCTAGTCGAGCGCGAAGACGAGCGAATCGTGGTGCCGGTGACACTTGGTTCACGCTGAGCACAGGCCGCGGCACCACCGGCATCAACTCCCGAATCGCAGTCGCCCCCATCCCCGGGTGAGCGGGCATCGCTCATCCCACGCGTTCATCCCGTGGCGGGCGGGTCATCAGTTGGGTGATCGCTTCGATAGGATCAAGCGCTTCAAACAGCACCTTGTGGACGGCTTCGGTGATTGGCATCTCGACGCGGTACTGTCGCGAAAGCTCGGCCACGGCCGCGGTGGTGGGTACCCCCTCGACCACGCCGGGGATCTGTTCCAGCACCTCCTCGAGCTTCATCCCGCGGCCGAGCATCTCGCCGCAGGTGCGATTGCGGCCCGTGGGGGAAAAGCAGGTGGTGGCAAGGTCGCCCACGCCAGTGAGGCCAAAGAAAGTCTCGGCCCGCGCCCCCATGGCGGTGCCCAGCCGGGTAATCTCGGCCAGGCCGCGCGCCAGCAGGGCGCTCTTGGCATTGTTACCTGCCTGAAGGCCATCGAGGATGCCCGCCGCGACCGCGATGACGTTCTTCAACGCCCCGGCAAGCTCGACGCCGAGCAGGTCAGGGTTGGTGTACACGCGGAACCAGTGGGTGGTGAACAGGTCTTGGAGCCGCCCGGCGAAGCCGAGGTCATCGCTCGCAGCACAGACGGTTGCCGGCAGGCACCGGGCAAGCTCATCGGCGACCGAAGGGCCCGATATCGCCGCGAGCGGCCGGGGCGGGCCATCCGGATCATCCGGACCATCGTGGTGGAGTACATCGGCAATGATCTGCGTCGGCCGCAGCATCGTTTCCTTCTCGATGCCCTTGGCCACCGAGGCGATGGGCACGCGCTGCAGCAGATGGGCGGCCAGCCGTGTCCAGACCGGGCGGATGAACTGCGTGGGGATGGCATTGACCACCAGCGTGGCATTGGCGAGGGCACGATCCTCGCGGGCGGTGAGCATAATGCGGTCGGGCAGCCGGTGCCCGGGCAGGTACTGGCGGTTCTCACGTGTCTGGATCAGGGTTTCGATGTGCTCGGCGAACGGGCCCCACAGCGTCACCTCATGGCTTTGCGACTCCAGCAGGAGCGCACAGACCGTGGCCATGGAACCGTCGCCGATGATGGTGATCTTGTCCGGCATGGGTGACATATCGGGCCGTGGATGCGGGTGGATCAGCCACAGCCAGCCTGGTGGCGACCGCGGCGGCCGCATTGTGGCCACACGGCCCTGTGCTGGCAAGCGGGCTGTCTGCGGGCGCAGGGCGAACGCATGTAGCTTGGGTGGCATGGTCAGCAGCCGTCTTTCCCGGGGCGGCTGATGGCCATGCGGCTCACCCCCAATCACAGGCCGTCATGGCCATCGGCTGCAG
>PUNN01000288.1 GCA_003552605.1 Phycisphaeraceae bacterium | reverse complement strand
GCATGGTCAGCGGCTGTCCGCAGCCGATGGCCATGACGGCCTGTGATTGGGGGTTCGCCGCATGGCCATCAGCCGAAGACGGCTGCTGACCATGCCACCCAAGGTACATGCGTTTGCCTTGTGGGTGCCGAAAAATCGTGGCCGCCTTGCTCCTTGTTGTCATTGAATGCCAAGGGCCTTCTGGCACCATGTCTCGCTATAATCGACAATGTGGCGAATCGCGAGGCAGGCCTGAGTCAGCCGCTCCACCCTGCGGAGTTTTCACATCATGAAGCACCTGAGTTGGACCATTCTGGCTGTCATTGGCGTCGCCATACTACTGGCTGCTGTGCAGCGCGGTGCAGCGGACCGAAGGGACGGATCAGAAGTATCCGATGATGTGGAACCTGTGTTGACGGTCGTCTGCTTTGGTGACAGCCTGACCGGGCATCGTCCCGGCGAGAAATACCAGGGTGACTATCTCAAGTACAGCGACCTGCTCGGACTGATGATCGAGGCGCGGCTTGGTGTGGAAAGGGTGCGGATGATCAACAGTGGCTGGGCCGGTGATCGGACAACGCCGCGGCCGGGCGAGGGGTGGCCCGGAGCACTCAAGCGTACAGAGGCCGACATCCTCGATCATGAGCCTGATGTTGCCATCGTCCTCATCGGCGGCAACGATCGGCCCGAGACGGGGCAGGAGATGAAGCAACTCGAAGACAACCTCCACGCCATCGCCCGGCAGGTGAGCGATGCCAACATCCGGCTTCTTCTGTTGACATACCCGCCACCTATGCCGACCCCCGAGCATGAAGACAAAGCGTGGCCGCTTGACCACGCCAATCCGGCCATCCGGGCCGCCGCGAGAAGGCTCGACCTGCCCCTCCTCGAGATGGGGCCTCCAATGCAGGCCGCCGCGGAGAAGCATGGCCGCGGCTCACTGGTCGATGCCAGGGATGGGGTACATCTGCGCCCACGCGGGGAGATGGTCTTCGCCCGGGCGATCTACAGCCGTCTCGATGCGCTGGGCTGGATCGAAGAATCTGATTGACCGGCCGCTGACGCAGCCAGCACGGACGTCCCCCCGCAACGCTCGTCATGCACCGCATCACGTCTCATGTGCCAGCGCCGCCCCCGCACCTCAGTGCCCTCGTTACAATGGCGGGTTCGAGCGATTCAAAGGAGCCTGCCGCCATGACCACCACGCAACTGAACCGATACAGCGCCCGCATTACCCAGCGTCGCAGCCAGGGCGCTTCGCAGGCCATGCTCTATGCCACCGGCCTGCGCGATGAAGACCTCGACAAGGCCCAGGTCGGCATCGCCTCCTGCTGGTTCGAGGGCAATCCCTGCAACATGCACCTGCTTGATCTCGCCGCGAGTGTCAAGGAGGGGGTGGTCGATGCCGGCCTCGTCGGGATGCGGTTCAACACCATCGGTGTTTCCGATGGCATCTCGATGGGCACCGAGGGCATGTCGTATTCGCTCCAGTCCCGCGACCTGATCGCCGATTCGATCGAGACCGTGTGTGCGGCACAGTGGTATGATGCCTGCATCACGCTGCCCGGCTGTGACAAGAACATGCCCGGCTGCATTATCGCGCTGGCGCGGCTGAACCGGGCGGGGCTGATGATCTACGGCGGTACGATCAAGCCCGGCTGCACGAATTTCGATGGACAGAAGCAGACGCGGGATATTGTCTCGGCCTTCCAGAGCTACGGGGAATACATCGCCGGCCGCATCACCGAGGAGCAGCGGCGGCAGATCGTCAAGTCGGCCTGCCCCGGCGCCGGTGCCTGCGGGGGGATGTACACGGCAAACACCATGGCCGTGGCCATCGAGGCCATGGGCATGAGCCTGCCCGGCTCGAGTTCGATGCCTGCCGAGGAAGGCGGCAAGCTCGATGAATGTCATCGCAGCGGCGCCGCCGTGCGCACAATGCTCGAGAAGGACATCAAGCCCCGTGACATCATCACCCGGCCCGCCCTCGAAAATGCCATCACGATGACCATGGCGCTTGGCGGCTCGACCAACGCCGTGCTGCACTTGATCGCCATCGCCCGGTCGGCGGGGATCGAGCTGACGCTCGATGACTTTCAGCGCATCGCCGATCGCGTGCCCATGCTCGCGGACTTCAAGCCGTCCGGCAAGTATGTCATGGAAGACCTGCACCACATCGGCGGCACGCCGGCGGTCATGCGCTATCTTCTGGAAGGAGGCTATCTCAATGGAGACTGCATGACCGTCACCGGGCACACACTTGCCGAGAACCTCGCCCAGGCGCCGGAGATGACCCGCGATCAGGATGTGGTGATGCCGGTGGAACGGCCGCTCAAGGCCACCGGCCACATCACGATCCTCTATGGCAACCTCGCACCGAAGGGGGCGGTGGCCAAGATCACCGGCAAGGAAGGTGACCGCTTCGAGGGCCCCGCCCGGTGCTTCGACAGCGAGGAGCAGATGCTCGAAGCCCTCGAGCAGAACCGCATTCAAAAGGGAGATGTGGTCATCATCCGCTACGAAGGGCCGCGCGGGGGGCCAGGCATGCCCGAGATGCTTACGCCCACGAGCGCCATCATGGGCGCCGGTCTCGGTGAGCACGTGGCGCTGATCACCGATGGGCGATTCAGCGGTGGCTCCCACGGCTTCATCATCGGCCATGTGTGCCCGGAAGCGCAGGACGGAGGGCCGATCGCACTCGTGCAGGATGGTGACATGGTGGCCATGGATACATCGGCCCGGCGGATCGAGGTCGCGGTGAGCGAGCAGGAGATGGAGGCCCGCCGCGCAGCGTGGACCGAGCCACCGTACAAGGTGGCGCGCGGGACACTTTTCAGGTACATCCGCAACGTCAAAAGCGCCGCCGAGGGCTGCGTGACCGATGAATGAATCCGGCGGAGGTGTCCGCCGCTTCCGACAGGGCGTCCCGATCGGCTCACGCGGCGGTGCCTGCTCCCAATCGCCACCGCCCGCCCCGCCCCGGACGGCCTCCTGCAGCAACCGGTTACCGCAGGATCTGAGGAGTTGACCAGCACATGAACACCGGTGCATGGATTGAACGAGCGAGCGATTCGGCAGGCGATCCGGTGGACTGGGCGCTTGGCGAGTTGCGGGCAAGCTTCGCGGCGAGGCATCTCGACATGACCATCGCCGATCACACAGCCCACGCCGCGGCCAGGCCCAGCGGCCCGCTGCTCCAGATACGGCTTGGCAGCGCTGATCAACTCGGGCCGGAGGCCTTCGACATGCATGTCGAGCCGGCCGGGGGCGGTGCACGGGTGGAGATTCAAGGCGGAGATGGCCGGGGCATCTGCCATGCGTTGCTCGATCTGGCCACGCAGGTCCGTCGAGGTGTGCCCTGGTCGGCGATTGAACCCGCACGTGGCCGGCCGCATTTCTCCTTCCGGGCACTGAAGTTCAACCTGCCCTGGTGCAGCTATCGCGCTCACCCGGCACTGGACATGCATACCGATACCTGCCGCGACCTGGCGTTCTGGCAGCGCCTGCTGGACATGCTGGCCTACAACCGGTTTAACGCCCTGACGCTGTGGAACCTCCACAACTGGCATGTGATGATCCGGCCGACTGAATACCCCGATGCATGTGACCTCAGTGATGAGCAGCTTGAACAGTGGCGGGCCTTCTGGCAGGCATTGTTTGCCATGGCCAGGCAGCGGGGGATCGAGA
The DNA here is from genome assembly GCA_003552605.1 of Phycisphaeraceae bacterium. Lineage (GTDB taxonomy): Bacteria > Planctomycetota > Phycisphaerae > Phycisphaerales > Phycisphaeraceae > B1Sed10-187. The sequence goes on along the minus strand of PUNN01000288.1, from coordinate 1,848 downwards.
CGTACCTGTTGAACTGGAACACGTACCTCTCACCCGCCATGGCCCGCCGGTACGATGCCTGCCGCTACCTGACCGACTGCCCCTCAGGCGATGGCGATGATGATGAGCTGATCCGGGATTACAACCGCCGCTGCATTACACAGGTGATCAACGAATATCCTGACCTGACGGGCCTCGGCACGAGCCTCGGTGAGCGGATGAGTCATCTGACCGCCCCGCAGCGTCAGCAGTGGGTGCAAGAGGTGGTATACCGGGGCGTGCTCGAGGCCGATCGCCCCATTCGCTTCATTCAGCGGGCGCCGTTCACCATCGACCCCGCGATCACCCGCGATTCGCTGAAACGCAGCGGCCTCAGCGAGCCTGTCATTGTCGAGTTGAAGTTCAACTGGTCGCACGCCCATTCCACGCCAGAGCTTGCGCTGACCCATGGTGGGCCGGTCGATGATGCCTACTGGAACCCGACACCGGAGAACTATCTCATTGCATGGATGGCACGCAACGAGGATTTCTTCGCCCTTCGCTGGGCCGAACCGGATTTCATCCGCAACCACATCCTCACCAACACGGCCGACCATGTCTGTGGCTATTTCGTGGGCTCGGAGTGTTTCATTCCAGCCGTGGACTACATGCAGAAGGATGGTGGCCACCGCACCTGGGACTATGCATTCGAGCGGCAGTGGCTATTCTACCTGGCCTGGGGACGACTGCTCTACGAGCCGCATACCGGCAACGAGCTTTTTGAGCATGAACTCGGGGTGCGCTTCGGTAACGATGCCGCGACGCCGCTGCTGGACGCCTGGATGCGGGCAAGCCGCATGCCTTTGCACCTGGCGAGCTTTTTCGGGTCGACCTGGGACTTCACGTTATACAGCGAGGGGTTCCTGAGCACTGCGCGGACCGGGCGTGATGCGGAGACGTTCGATGATGCATCCCCGATGATCACGCTTGCGGAGTTGATGGACCGGCCGACGCTGGACCCGGCGATGATCTCGACCCGGGAGTGGACCGCCATGCAAAAGCGGGGTGGAGCGGCACCGGCTGAACGAACCACGCCACTGCAACTTGCAGAGATGCTCGAGGCCGACGCCGCGGCGGCGCTTGATCGCATCGCGGGCATCGACACCATCCGTTCACCGCGTGCGCACACCCTCCAGTGTGAGCTTGCCGACATCGAGGCCTGGTGCCACCTGTCGTTGTACTTCGCGAGCAAACTGCGGGCGGGTGTAGCGCTGGCTGCCCATCTTGGAGGGCTTGATGATGGTGGCCGGGATGAGGCGGTCGACCACCTGCACGATGCCCTGGCTCACTGGGACCGGCTTATCGCCATCACCGAGGTGTGGTACAAGCCGATGCCGCTGGTGCATGTCGGAGATCAGAACCATATTCGCGACCGCACCGATCGCCTGTTCCACTGGGCGAACCTTCGCGGCCGTGTCGAGGATGACATCACCTTCGCCCTCAACGCCGAATCGCAGGATGCGGCGGTGTCGATGGATGGGGCCCGCGGCGAATCGTGAGCACGCACTGAGGCCATGATATCGCCAGGCAGGCGGGGGCTTCCGCACACCGGCATGGCGTGCCATCAGCAGCAAAGGCGGTTGGCGCCGGCCAGCGGCACGGTGTGAGGCCGCGCCCGGGCCGGTCCGGACACTGGGCCGCCCCGGCGCTGTGGCGATGAGCGAGCCCGCTGCCTATGCGATCCGACCGCGGCTCGCTCAGCACGTTTCATCGCAGGGCGCATGACACGCGCCGCGGGGTGGTATGGTCAGCGGCCGCCCCCGGAACTGCGGCCAATGGCCATGCGGCTCCGGGGTGGCGGGCGCTCCTGGGGCCCCTTGGGACTCGCAT
>PUNN01000243.1 GCA_003552605.1 Phycisphaeraceae bacterium | reverse complement strand
GCTGACGGCCGGATATCTCCCGGCGCAACTGCTCGGCGAGTGCCGATCGCGCGGCAATACGGGCTTCGCGAGCGGCATCCTCGATCGCGGCGTCGGCCTTTTCCCGCAGCGCCTCATCCACCTCGTAAGCATCGAGCAGGACCGTGGGGTCATCCTCGGTCAGCTTGCTGACAAGCCGCTCCATGTGCTCCTCGGGGTCCCCGGCGAGCTTGTCCGCGAGCGCCTCGGCAAGGCCGGCGATGCGCATCTGCATCGGTTCCGGGCCGAGTTGGCCAACCTCCGGATGCGCACCGATCAAGGCCCCGCGGCGCTGCTCGATCTCTTCCTGCTCCAGCTCCTCATCTTCATTGTCATCGTCATTGTCTTCTTCGCGGTCGGCCTTGGTGTCATTTTCCTCCGCCGGCTCATCATCGTTGCGAGCATCGCTGCCCTGTGCGTCATCGCCAGCGGCATTGGCTTCCACCTCGGGGGCCGCATCACCCCCATCATCCCCGTTTTGGCCATCTTCTTCGGGATGATCGCCCTCCTGCTGCCCGGGCGGTGAGGCGCCGTTTTCACCGTTCGTGGACCGCTCTTCTTTTCTCTCTTCGGGATCGAGCTCGTCGAGGAAGGTTTCCAGGGTGTCGAGCACGATCTCGCGCTTGGGGCCTGTCCGGCTGGCCTCGACCTCGGCGCGGGCGCGTTCCCTGACCTGCTCATCGGCCCCCATTTCCTCGAAGTATGCGAACGCGGCATCGATGTCACTGATGCGCTCGATCACCTCCCGGGCCGTATCGCGGGGGTCTTCATCGCGCCATCTTGCGAGCCTTTCGATAAAGGGACGCAGCATCGAGCGCACGCCGATGGGGCCGAGTTCCTCGGCCTCATCGAGTATCTCACGGGCCTTTTGGGCCGCTTCTTCCGGCGGTTCGATATCGTCACTGGTGCGAAAGCCGATCGGGCTGACCTGGTTGAGCCATCGCAGGTATTGCTCGGGAATGCTGCGGTCGAGGCCGTATCGGCGGTTGAAGTAATCCTGGACGTAGCGTGCGTCTTCACCCTCGGTGCCTTCAAAGTCGCGCAGGGCGGCGCCAAACCCACCGGGCGCAAGGGCCATGACGAGGAAGACGACCATGGTGACGCCGATCAGCGTGGGCACAAGGAGCAGGAGGCGTCGAATGATGTAAGTAAGCATGGGCAGCGCTCTCCATGGAGCTCGCCGCTGCGGCGGACGGCAGCGGTGAAGGCGGGAGGTTCAATAGCGCTGATGCTGGTACGGGACGTACCACTCGAGGCGCGGTGTGAGGTCGAGCTTGAGGTGTCGGACGTTTTCGAAGCGACCATCCACGTAACGCACGCTGATCTGGTTGAACAGAAACGTGTAGGGCTGGTCCTCGTGCAGAATACGGTGAACCTCGTGCCAGTACGACATCCGTTTGTCCTCATCCATCTCCGTGCGGCCCTTCTCGATGACCTCATCGAGCTCCTCATTGCGGTAATTGATGAAGTTATGGCCGCCATCTGGAATCTGGCTCGAGTGAAAGATCTGGTAAGGGTCACTCTCGAGAGATGCGGTCCACCCGAGCGTGATGGCATCGAAGTTCCGCTCATCAATCCGCTGGAGCATTGTCGTCCATTCGGTGGGGTCTGGCTCGAGCACGATACCTGCGCGCATGTAGCTGTCGCGCAGGTAGAGCGCCATTTCCTGGTAGTTGGGATTGCGCGATGGGTAGGTGAGGCGGAAACGGAAAGGCGTGCCCTCTTCATCCTGGATGACACCATCACCACTGCGGTCCTTGAAGCCGGCTTCACGGAGCAATTCCCGGGCGCGCTCGACATCGTGTGGCCACGGATCGATGCTGTCGTTGTACTGTGGAGACTGGATGTTGAAGGGCCCGGACGTCGGCTTGGCGAGGCCGTGCATGATGCGGTCGCAGATCAACTCGCGGTTGGTCAGCTTGGTCATGGCGCGTCGCACCCGCGGGTCGGCAAAGCGGGTGTCTTCCCCATCGCGGCGCTGGTTCCAACCGATGTAGCGGTAACCGGCGGTGGGCGAGAAGAACTCGAAGATCGGGCCGCGTTCGCGCATGCGGGGGTTGCGCTTGTGCTGGCCATGCTCTTCCGGCTCGGGCTGAAAGATGTCGATGCGACCCTGTCGATAGTCGGCAGCGCGTGCCGCCGGGCTCATGACGATTCGCCACACCAGCCGGTCAAACGGCGGCCGGGGGCCCCAGTAGCGCTCGTTGCGCTCGAGGACGATGCTGCCTGCGCCGGGCCGCCACGTACGCGGATCGCCCTGGAGCCGATAAGGCCCTGAGCCGAACAGGAGGCCGGGCAACTGGTTGAACTCATCGGGCGAGAACTGGCCGTACCAGTGTTTGGCAAGGATGGGCATCCCCCCGGCAAAATCCATCGCGCGGAAGTACGGTTCATCGAGGGTGAAGGTAACCTCGTGGGGCCCATCCGCTTCGACGCTGTCGATTCGGTTGTAATAGGAGCGCAATTGCGGTGCGTTGATCCGGTCGTTCATGATCCATTCGAACGTCCAGGCCACATCCTCGCTCGTCAGCGGTTCCCCATCAGAGAAATGCACATCATCGCGGAGTTGGAACCGGATCTCGAGTCCATCGTCCGATGTCTCCCATGAATGGGCCACCAACGGCTCCCAATCCAGCGTTTCGGGGCTGCGCTGCACCAGCGTCTCGATCACGTAGGGCTCAATTCTCGACTGGTATGCGTCGGAAGGGACGATGGGGGTGAGTTTGCCTATCGGTGAGTGCAGCACGTCCACGACCCAGTCTCCGGCCGCATAGTCCCCTTCCTGCTGAACCTGCACCCGCCGATGGAACGCGTGCCCCTCCCCGAAGCGTGCCTCGGGCCGCGGGCCGAGATTGGGCCTTCGCAGGCGGCGTTGCGGCTGATCCCGGGCCTCCTCCGCTGCCTCGCCCTCGCCAAGCACCAACTCTTCGCCCGGGTGCAGGGGGGCATCACGGTGCGCCGCCTGCTCGGGCTCGTCCTGCTCATCCGCCGCCGGCGGCTGTTGCGGCGACGCATCGTCGGGTTCGGCGGCCTGCTCGGGCTCGACATCTTCGTACAACTCATCGAGCAATTGCTCGAAGCGGCGGTCGAGGTTGGCAATGTCATCCCGGAGGCGCGTTTCGGCCTCAACCTGCTGCTGCCAGTGGCGGTTTTGCTGATGCAGGGTCAACCCGAGCAGGATGATGAGGACGACGAAGAGGAACGAGAACACAAGGTCTCGAAATCCAAAGCGATTGTTCATGACCACTCACCTCGTTACAGGAACCGGACGGTCAAGGGCGCCTGGGCACCGGGGCAGCCGGTGGCTGCCGCATTCAGGAAAGACGCTTGCCAAGGCCATCCTACTTCACGCTTCGCGGATCGAGCCTGTCGCGCAGGGCATCGCCCAGCAGGTTCAGGGCCATCAGCGTCAGCCCCAGCAGCAGGCAGGGCCAGACGATCAGCCACCAGCGCAGCTCCGCGCCCGGCCGGCCGAGTGCGTGGAGGCTTTCCATGCCATCGGATGCCAGCCGGCCCCAGCTTGGCAACTCCTGCACGCCGATGCCCAGAAAGCTCAGGAACGACTCCTGCAGGATCGCCGTGGGGATCGTCAAGGTAGTATAGACGATGATCGGTCCGGTGAGGTTGGGAAGCAGGTGCCACCGCAGCATCCGCCAGGGGCCGGTGCCGAAGGCCCGCGCTGCCTCCATGAACGGCTGGCGGCGCAGCGATAGCACCTGCCCACGGATCACCCGCGCCAACGTCAGCCAACTCACTACCCCGATGGCGATCAGCAGCGACAACACATCGGCCACCGCCGTCGGGCGGATCGCATCGGTCCAGCCCCGGCCAAATGCCCAGCCGCTGACCGATTCAAGGGCGCTGAGCGTCCAGGCCACCGCCGGGACCAGCGGCGGTCCGATGGCCATGTCGATCAGCACCACCAGCAGGATATAGGGCAGGCCGTAGAGCACATCCACGCCGCGCATCATCGTCGCGTCGGTCTGCCCGCCCCGCGCCCCGGCGATGCAGCCGTAGAGCACCCCGATGATGACGGCCACGGTCGCGGCGGCCAGGCCAATGCCCAGGCTCACCGCACCGCCGAGCAGGCAGCGCCAAAGCAGCGACCGGCCCTGCTGATCGGTGCCAAGCCACGCATCGGGCCCCGGTGGTGTCCAGCTTCGGGCAATGGCGACATCGTAATACTGAATGGACCACGGCAGGGTGACCACGCATGGCCCGGCGATAGCCAACATCAGGATGAGGCTGAACCGCCACGCCGTGAAAACGGGGCGACCGCGCACACGGGCCACGGCAGCTTCGACTTCGACCGCGCTTTTCATGTGAGCGTGAGTATACAGCCCCGGCCGGTCCGACATTGCGTGCCGGCCGTGCTCGCAAGCGAGACCGACAGCCGCGGGCGGCCGCTGGGCCGCGGTCCGCGGCGGGCTCAGTCTGCGAGCAATTCGATGCGGTAAACCAGGTCAGCATCGGGCGGGATAATGTCGCCGAAGCCGCGGCTGCCGAAGGCGAAAGGCGCGGCGATGGTGGCGCGGCGGACTTCGCCCGGCTTCATGTCACGCATGGCCAGAAAGAGCGATGGAAACGGTGGGCGGCCTTCACCGAATTGCAGTTGCACCGGGCCATCGCCATCGAACGTGCTCGCCACCTTCTCCCCATCGTCGGCCAAGGTGACCGTCACCTGTGCCCGCACGGGGTCGCCGTCGGCGATCGGGGCGCCATCACCTTCCTCTTCAACCTCCCAGTCGATGCCGGGAGTGACATCGATCACCTCAATGTCGTACTCGGCGTGGGCGTTGTCGGGCACCACACCGGCGAGTCCGCTGACGCCGAATGCCAGCCGCGGGTCGAGCTTGAGCACCACCCGCTCCCCGGCCTTGACCCCCTCGAGCCCTTCCTCGATACCGAGCAGGGCACGGCCGTAGCCGAGGGCGACCTCCAGCGGCTCATCGCCACTGGTGAACGTCACGGTGCGGTCGCCACTGCCGGTGAAGTTTGCCTCGAAGCGGACCTTGACCAGGTCGCCCGGTTTTGCGGGGTCACCGACGCCGTCCTGTTTCCGCTCGCGGCGGATGCCGGGATGCAGCTCGAGCATCTCCACCTCGTACTCAAGCACGGCCTCGGGTGGAATGCCGAGGCGCGGTTGGCCCCGCTCGCCGAAGCCCTTTGCCGGGGGGATGGCCAACTCGCGCGTGCCCCCCTCACGCATGCCCACGAGGCCTTCGTTGAGCCCCTCGAGCTCGTGATGGCCGATCCGGATAGTCAGCGGTTGGCCTTCATCGCGGGTGTTGCGGAATTCGTGGCCTTCGCGCACGCGGCCGACGAGATGGACAATGGCGAAGTCCCCACTCTCAGCCTCGGCCCCCTCACCCTCGGTCACATCGGTGACTTCCACCTCATCGGGCACCTCGACATCCGGTGCTTCCGGCAGTTCCTCCTCCGGGTCGAGCTGGATCGGCGGCTGCTGGGGATCGGCCGGCAGCGCCGGCTGCTCGGGAACGCCGGGG
>PUNN01000365.1 GCA_003552605.1 Phycisphaeraceae bacterium | reverse complement strand
CTGTACCCGCAGAACGGCAAGCCTCAACCCTTCCGCAAGTCGGAAATCGGTCAGGCCATCGACCAGGCGGATGTGCGCAATGCCACCCCCCTTTACGACCTGTGCCCGACCGCCCTGGTATTGGGCATGTGGGACTCGACGGGACCGAAGGGCGGTCTCGGCGCGAAGTTCGAACGGGCCTTGACATCGGAAATCGTGGGGGTCGGGGCTTCCTTGGGAACCAAGACGAGCAGTCGGATTGATCCGCTGGGTATCGAAACTAACGCCGGCCCGATTTACCTGGCCGCAGATGGCAATGGCATCGAGTGGACGCCTGATCCCGAGCAAGCTGAGAAGGACAAGAATGGAAAGCCAATCCTGTTCAATCGGGGTGGAACTTCTGGCAAACCGGGCAACCCTTCAAAGGCCAATCACGGCAACGTGACCCCATCCTTGTCTGATATTGCTCGTGATTCGAAGGAATTTCTTGCGGGCGGCGTAACCATCGAATACGCCGAACAAACGACGGTGCTCTCCCTGCCCGCGTTGCGCCGGCTGCGCTTCCCGTCCAACGGCGAGGCGTGGCGTGCCACCGATGAGCAGCGCCAGCGCGACCGTGCCGCTCAGACGGTGCTGGCGGCGCTGGGGCTGTGCGCGGCGGAATTGGCCGCGGTGGATATGGACCTGCGCTCGCGATGCCTGCTCTTTCCGGAGCAGCCCCGACGGTGGCAGATGTTAGGCGAACCCGGCACAACCCCGACCGAATACACGCTCGGCGCGGAGGCCGCCGTGGCGCTGCTGCGCGAGGCCATCGCCGATGCGCAGCGCGCCGGGGTGACGTGGCAGGAGGAGCCGGTGCGGCTTGTCCCATCGGAGCAACTGGTCAAACTGGTGCGCAAGAGCCAGGAGCAGGCGGCCAAGGAAGGAGCCGAGGAAGGGGGTGACTGATGGCTTTGACACTCGGCATTCGATATCTGACCGGTTACACCGTGGCCACCGACCCGGCCTCCCGGCGTCGGGCCGAATGGCCGCCGCATCCGGCTCGCGTGTTCATGGCGATGGCCGCGGCTCATTTCGAGACCGAGGTGCCGGACGATGGCGGTCAGGCTCGCCGACAATGGGAACTCGAGGCGGCGGCGCTGCGATGGCTCGAAAAACAGGGCGAGCCCCACCTCTACGCCGCGGAAGCCGATGAACGCAACGTCCTCGATGTCTTTGTCCCCGTCAATGATCAGCCCACCGGCAGCGGAATGCTTCAATCGGTGGCCGGCCTGATGCGCGACAAGCAGCCGCGCACCTTCCCACGCGTTCGTCCCCATGATGAAACGGTTTGCCTGCTCTGGCCAACCGCCGATGCCGATGCTGACGGCCATCGCCCGGCACTGGAGCAGGTATGCGCCAAGGTCACGCGCATTGGTCACTCTTCATCCCTGGTGCAGATGTGGGTAAGCAGTGAGACACCTGCCGCTGATGAGCATCAGGTGCGTTGGGACCCGGATGATCTGGAAGCCGACATGAAGCTTCGGGTGTTCAGCCCCGGCTCGCTCAGTTACCTCGATGAGCAGTTCGGTGCCAGGGCGCGTGTCGAGTACCAGCAGAGGGCCACACAAATGGCGCAACTGCGCAAACAGTTGAAAGGGATCAAGGGCAAGGGCAGCCGGGAACGGAAGGCGGAGGTTCAGGAGCAGATCACCGAGTTGGAAGCAAGCCTCCCTGACGAGCCGCCACGAGGGCCGCTCCGCCCGGCCATGAGCCTGTGGAAGGGGTACCGCCGCCATCGCCCAGAATCCGGCCCCACGGTGCACGGCTCCGTGTGGGAGCCTTATCTGACCGTGCGACGGCTCGAGCCGGAACCCGGCAAGAATGGGCACCGTCGGCTGGATCTGGTTGCCACACTTCAGATAACCACCGCGATGCACAAGGCGGTGTTGAAGATGGCGCACGAGCAGATGTGCGGTTGCGACCGATGGGACGGTGATGTGCCGGCCTGGTCCGATGCACGCAACTGCTACGCCCGGATTCCGCAATACATCAGCGGCCACCGGGAGGATGGTGCACCGACCGAACAGCCCCATCTGGCCTACCTGCCCCTGGCATTCGTGGGCGGGGAGCATGCTTCGGGACACATCCTGGGACTGGCGATTGCGATTCCCGCGAACCTCGACCGGATGCAGCGGCGATGGGCGCTGGCCGCCGCCGGCGCCGTGGAGCAACTGCATCTCGGGCGATTGGGCCTGTGGAAGGTTTTGCCCGGCGATGAAGGCCGCCGCAACCTTCAGCCTGAAGCATGGACCGCCGGCCCGAAGGGGCATAAAGAATGGGCCACGGTGACGCCCATCGCGTTCGACCGGCACACGAAGGCGAAGGATCGCGATGAGCGCGAACGTGAAATGGCGGAGATGATCGCGCGCGGTTGTGACCGTATTGGATTGCCGAAGCCGTCGCATGTGCTCATCCGGCCGGTGTCAGCGCATCTGGGTGTGCCTGCCTCGCATCAGTTTCCGCGACTGGGTCGCAAAGACGGTGGGGACCGGCGCCACGCCCATGCGATCCTCATCTTCGATCAACCCGTCAGGGGCCCCATCGCGCTCGGCGCCGGACGATACCGCGGTTACGGCTTCTGCCGCCCGCTCAGCAACGCGGAGGTGCTGTGATGGCTGATCTCACACCAGCGAGCTTTCCTGACTTCTTCCAGGCGGTGTACGGGTATGAGCCGTTCCCGTGGCAACGGATGCTTGTCGAGCGCGTGGCGGCAGAAGGCTGGCCCGAAGGCATCGACCTGCCTACGGCCAGTGGCAAGACCGTCTGTATCGATGCAGCCGTGTTCCTCATGGCTCTCGGTGAGCGGGAGGGGCGCCTGCCACTGGATAATCCCGGCCGGCGTCGTATTTTCTTCGTCGTGGACCGCCGGATCGTGGTGGACGAGGCGTACGATCGCGCGCAAAAGCTTGCGAAAATACTGGCAAACGCAACCGATGGGGTGGTCAGGCAGGTGGCCGATGCACTGCGACGACTTGCCGGTTCCAAAAACGGACCGCCTCTGGTGGTCTCCCGCCTGCGCGGCGGAACGCTGAAGGATGAACAGTGGCGGCTCAACCCCGCCCAGCCGGCGGTGGTGACCAGCACCGTCGATCAGACCGGCTCCCGGATGCTGTTCCGAAGTTACGGCTCGGGGCCGCTGCTGGCACCCATCGAGGCGGCGCTGACAGTTTGTGATGCACTGCTCCTTCTCGATGAGGCCCACTGCGCTGTGCCGTTCATGCAGACGGCACGTAGCGTAAAGCGTTACGCGGGCGAGAAGTGGGCGGACCAGGAGAGTGGACCCATCGTGTCACCGCTGAGCTTCAGCATCCTCTCGGCGACGTTGCCCGAAGATGTTAAGGGGGTGTTCCCCGGCGAGCGGGAGCGCGAAGCTGCGCTGGATCATCCGCAATTGCGCAAACGTCGTGAAGCCTCGAAACCGGCCGAATTGGTCAAGGCTGTAAAGAACCGTGATGCCCTGGCCGAGGCGATGGCCAACCGGGCGAAGGCGCTGGCGAAGCAGGATTCGCGCCGTATTGCTGTGATGGTCAACCGCGTGGCAACCGCTGACGATGTGGCGCATCGACTCCAACGGTGGACGGATGGTGAGCCCCCCGAACTCGACGCCGATGTCATCCTCCTGACGGGGCGAATGCGGCCGTTCGACAGGGACTGGTTGGTCCGACAGTGGTCCGACTTGCTCAAAGCTGGTGCGATGTGCGAACCGGAACGCCCCATTATTCTCGTCACCACCCAATGCCTCGAGGTGGGGGCAGACTTCAGCTTCGATGCCCTGCTTACCGAATGCGCTTCACTGGATGCGCTCCGCCAGCGGTTCGGCCGGGTCAACCGTTTGGGTGAGGATGTTGCGGTTAATGCGGCGGTATTGGTGCAGAAGCCCGATATCGGAGCAAAGGCTGATGATCCGATTTACGGGCAGGCCCTGAAGCACACGTGGCAATGGCTCAATGAACATGCGAAGGAAGGGGTCTTCGACTTCGCCATTGATGCCGTGGAATCCCTGCTGCCCGAGGACCGCGCCGCGTTTGAAGCGCTTAATGCTCCATCGGCTCATGCGCCGGTGATGCTGCCGGCTCACGTCGATTTCCTGTGCCAGACGTCGCCGCCTCCAGCACCGGACCCCGATGTCTCGGTGTTTCTCCACGGCCCGCAGCGGGGCCAGCCCGAGGTGCGCATCGTCTTCAGAGCGGACTTACCGGATCGCGATGAGACCGACTGGTCCGAAACCTGGCCCGAAGCCGTGGCGCTTGTTCCGCCGACGGCAGGGGAAGCCCTGGCGTTGCCGCTCAGGCTGGCAAATCGCTGGCTCGCAGGGCAAACGACCACATCAGAGGTGGCCGCTCTCGCTGACGTCGAGGGCGAAGCAAACGAAGAGGAGGATGAACTGCGCCGCCAGCGCGCGCAGCGGTTTGTCATCTGGCGTGGCCGTCGGGATTCGGAGGCAAGCAATGATCCTTCCCGGATAAGCCCTGATGATCTCATCGTGGTCAAAGCCGATCTCGGGCGGGTTCAGGAACTTGGCGCTGCCTTCTGCCGCCCCAACGAAGTGCCCCTCGATATCGCAGAGCCGGCGTTCCATGCGGCCAACGAGCGGTATGTCCTGCGCCTGACGCGGCGGATCATCACAGACGAAGACGGTGTGCATCCGGCTTCGAAACTGTCCGCCATGAAGCGGCTGGTCGCGTGGGCTGAGGATGATGACCGCGAGTCTGCGGAGCTGAGCGATCTGCTCGAGGAACTTCGCAGCGAACTGGGCGAACGGGAAGATTTGTGGCCCGGCCTGTTGCAATGGCTGGCCTACGCCCTTGATGCCTTGAGTGTCAGATACCGTGCTGAAAACCATCCGGGCGGCGGCCGAGTTCTGTTTGGCCCACCGGCCCGGCGAGAAGGGGGCGGGCTCGAACTTGATTTTGGTGATGCTGATGATGCCCGTTCGGGGGCAGAGCAGCAAGTTCCGCTTGAGGACCATGCCGAGCGGGTGAAGACACACGCGCGCATGTGGGCCGATCGGTGTGTGCCATCAGATGTTGCCGAGGTCATTACCGCCGCTGCCCACGTGCATGACCTGGGCAAGGCCGACCCTCGCTTCCAGGAGATGTTGCACGGTGATGAATCGCTTGCGGCCGTGTCCCTGATCAACGGCCGTATCCTTGCCAAGAGCAGCGGCCCATGGCGGTCACGGCGTGTGCAACGCCAACTGCGCGAAGCGGCGGGGCTTCCCCAAGGTTTCCGCCACGAAATGTTTACCATGCAGTTGATCCAAGGGAATTCGGCCTTATTGCCCCCGGAATCCGCCCCGGAAATGGCTTCGGATGAGTCATGGCACGACCTGATGTTACACCTCGTGGCATCACATCACGGACATGCCCGACCCTTCGCCCCCGTGGTGATCGATGAGCGACCACCCACCGTCGAGGTGGACAACATTGTGTTGACGGAGGCCCAACGCGCCGAACTGATCGCCCCCCATCGCCTCGACTCGGGTGTGGCCGATCGCTTCTGGAAGCTCACGCGGCGGTACGGCTGG
>PUNN01000048.1 GCA_003552605.1 Phycisphaeraceae bacterium | reverse complement strand
TGAGATGATCGCGATCCATGATGACTCCTTTCATCACAAGAACCAGAATGCCCTTTCGCCTTCCAAGGCGATGCCGCCATCCTAACACCCATACAACCCCTTTTCAGACAGGGCCTAACGCATCGCCGCGCGGCGAAGGCGGTCGTTGATGGCGATGCCAAGGCCTGACTGCGGCGCAGTGATGGCAATAATCAGGGTCAGCCCCGCCTCATCGAGCCGTCGCATCGCCGCGAAGAGGTTCGTGGCGGCCTCGGTCAGATCGCCGGAGGCCGAGAGCAGTTCAACCTGCGAATAAACTGAAACATCCACATCCCGACAGGGTTGCGGCATCAGCAGGCCCAATCGGCCCTCCACACGTGGTGGGCTTGTGGGGGGATGTGACATGAGTTGAAGCGGTGTTCCTGGCGCGTAGTGGCGCTCGAGCATGCCGGGCGAAGCCGGCGCGGCGGTTCCGGCCGATACCTCTGGATCAGCGAGGGGGCCGATGATCGCCTCGATCGCTTCGACCGGGGTGCCCCCGGGGCGAAGCAGTGTGGGGCGGTCTCCGGCAAGCGAGACCACCGTCGATTCAATGCCTGTGCGGCATGGGCCGCCATCGAGCACCATGGCGATGCGATCGCCGAGTTCATCGCGCACATGGGCGGCCGTGGTCGGGCTGATGCGCCCGAAGCGATTGGCACTCGGCGCCGCGAGGGGTCGACCCGTTCGTTGAAGAACGGCAAGCGTCAGCGGGTGGTCCGGCATACGCAGGGCCACGGTGTCGAGCCCGGCGGTCACAATATCGGGCACCGCGTCCGGTATGCGGGGCAACACAAGGGTCAGCGGGCCCGGCCAGAAGCGCCTGGTGAGTGTTTCTGCCAAGGGTGGGAAATCTGTGACGAGTTTCGGGATCATCACGCGGTCGGCGATATGCACGATCAGCGGGTCGAAATGGGGTCGTGCCTTGATCTGAAACACCTCGGCAACAGCCCGGGCGTTGCTTGCATCGGCAGCGAGGCCGTACACCGTTTCCGTGGGGATGGCGACGAGCCGGCCGGCGCGCAGGTGCGCCGCTGCGCGTTCAATCTCATCGCGGTGATCGGCCAGCATGGCTTGTGGCGTGATGCCCATGGCGATGACAGGCTACCGCGATGGCATGACAAAGGAAATCGAGCTTCGCAGCGGGATGCAGGCGCGCAATCCGGGGAGCCCCGCAACGCGATATCAGAATAGGGGCCGTGTGTTGACAGGCACGGTATGACATCAGCATCGGTGGCATTCGCGAAGACGTGCCGGCCGGCAATTTGGCGAGCCAGAAAAAAACGCCCGCCGGTATTTGTCCAGCGGGCGGCTCTTGCCAGGGTCTTGAACTTGGGGGTGAATGACACACGCCAGATGCGGTATGGCCGCAAGCCATACTCGGACCCGGGTGGCGCCATCGCCCGGGGTGAAGCCGGTCGGTTATTGACCGGGATTGACTGAAAAGGCGGTATTACCAGCGATCGCGTCCGCCGCCGCCACCGCCGCGGCCACGGCCGTAACCGCCGCCACCACCGCCGCCACCGCCGCGACTCTCGCGGGGACGGGCTTCGTTGACGTTGAGGGTGCGGCCCTCGAACTCGGTGCCATTGACCGCCTCGATGGCGGCCTTGCCTTCCTGATCGTTGCTCATGGTCACGAACGCGAAGCCGCGGGGGCGGCCGGTTTCGCGATCGGTGATCACAGCCACATCGTCGACGTTGCCGTAGTTGCTGAACAAGCCGCGAAGCGACTCTTCATTGGTGCTGTAGTTGAGGTTGCCCACATAGATCTTCATAGCCGAGATTCCAGACAAGTGAGCCACGAACAAGACAGAGGCGAATCCGGCCTAAGCTGGCGTGGGCATCACGAACAGTGAAACGCGCCGGCGACGGTCGCCGGCTTCCCAATACGAGTGCATGATCGACAGGAGAAGCTTTGGCAAGAGCGGACTCCACGACGCTGAGTAATATAGAACGCCGCGGTCCCCAGTGTCAAGGGGTTGGAAAATTCTGAGGTGCGGTGATGGCCTCGGCGAGAGGCGCACCCCCGCTCGACCACATCGGGGCTCGCCGCCGAGACTTGACCCCCGGCCATCAAGATCGGGGGCTCACCGGGATCGCCGCTCGACCTTCCATAGATTCGTGCCGGCCATCCGCGCGGCAGTTCCTCGGCCCTGAGGCGCGCCGTGGTTTCACCCTCTCACGCATCATCGAAAGGTGATTGGTGGGAAGCATTGCCGGTGCCCTCCGTCGGGGATCGTCTCCCCTTTTGCGGCAAAATGTGAGCAAGTGTTATTCGATAGCCTGCATCCTGGCCGTGGAACCCAGAAAGGGCACGCCAAAAGTGGACGCGATTTGGACTTTGGGGCATTCTTGGGAACGCCGGGCGGGCGCCCCCAAACAGGTTCATGTGGTGGCTCGGCAGGGATCTGCGGTGGCGGGGCGAGCCCGCCACATACAGGGGAATAAGCTGCCATGGTCTCCCACAGCATTCACCATGTGATCCTGATCTTCGACGGAGGTGAGCTGTCATACGAACGTACCCGTGCCTTGGGAAAGCGGCTGCACCGGTACGGAACCAATTGTCGCGTGACGCTCGATGTCTCATCGGTGCAGCGGGCATCGGTGGCAGCGTTCGCTTGGTTGATCGAGGTCCGCGGGCGGTTGCTCGGCCATGGGGGTGATCTGTATTTGCGGGGCCTGCAAGGGCAGGCTGCCGCCGTGCATCAGATTCATCGGCTCGAGGGGGCTCTGCCCACGGTCGCGGCGACGTCGGGGGCGGAGGCTTCGCGGGCAATGGCGGCGGGAGCAGCCTGAACCAGCCGGGGATAGCCCAGCCGTGGCTCAAGGTGCTGGCTCACTTTGCGTAACTGCCGACGTACTGCCGACTCATCGAGTTTCGCCACGATGTCGCCGGTCAGGTCGCTTCGTCCAAGCGGGTCGGCGAAGTGTTCACTGGCATCGTGCAGTCCCAGCCGCATCTGCCGCAGGCTGGCGCGGAACAGCCGGTCGCCGGCATTGGCAAGCGGAAAGAGAAAGCCGGCGCCGTGGTACACCCCCGCTTCATCCTCGCCAGCAAAAACGATGTAGTGGACCGTGGCGTTGGTTGCCCCTCGGGTCATCGGTGTCCGCCCCGCCGCGGGGCGCCACATCATGCGGATGATCGCCACTTCGTCGGGCTGCTCGACCGGGCCCGAGGTCAGCACGATCGTCACCTTGCTTGCTGTCTCGTAGCTGTAAACGGCATGATCGAACTCGGTGCTAAGACGGTGGGGGCCAACGAGGCTGGCCAGCGTCAGTTCGGCTCCCGGCTGGCGGGGGCCTGTCAGTTGGGCGACACGCTGGTCCAGGCCGGAACAGCCTTGCAGCATGGTGACGAGCAGGCAACCAAGGGTGATGAGCATCACTGCCGGTGATCCGGTGCCGTGAGGGTAAACCGGCCTAACCCGGCTGCGATTGCCCACGGCAGTGGGGCCGCCAACTTCGCATCCGCGGGGGGCAGCAGGGCCTGCAACGCAGGCCTCGGGGTGGTTGCGATCACGAGGCATCGGCATCCTCGGTGGATTCAGAGGTCGTTGGCGGCCGCGGGCCCGGCGCCTCGATCGAGGTAGGAATCCGGTCGCGACCGTTGTCCTGGGCCAGTGCATCCTCGGCCGGCGGGCGCAGGTTCAGTTGAGATAGCGCATCCCGCTCAACGATCTGGCGAAGCAGTTCACGGGCAATGGTGGGCAATTGCGTGCCGAGCGCGAAGTTATTGATCGAATAGAGGTTTCCCACCGCCTGCTCCGGCCGGCAGCAGGGAAATCCGCTTGCCAGCAGCACCCGTTCGAGCACGCGATGCTGCCGCGCCAGCAGGATGGCCTGATACAGTGGCCACGGCTTGTCGACCAGGCCGGCGAGGTCGGCCCAGACGTGCTCGTGCTTGCGCAGCAGCATGAGTGTGGGCTCGACCCATGGATGACCGAGGCCACCGATCACCATGCGGAGGGTGGGGAACGTTCGCGCCACCTCGTCAAGATGGCTCGGGTCGGCGAAGCTCATGACCACTTGCGGGGCCATGCCGACGCGGGGCTCGAGATACAGCAGCAGCCCCTCCTGCTCACACCGCTCGTACAGCATCATCGCCTCGGAGTGGCAGGGATGGAAGCCCTGCGCGGCGGGACTGATGTTGACCCCCACCATGCCCGCCTCGACCGCTTCATCGAGCCGCTCGGCCCAACTCGGTTCCATCGGGTCAATCCCGGCGATGCCGAGGCATTTGCCCGGGGCAGCGCTGATGAAGGCAGTGATCCGATCGAGGGGCACCTCCGCCTCGAGCAAGCGGCTGTGAAAGCCGTGGATGAGGGCAAATGAAATCGGCTCGAGGGCCGCGGCGAGTGTCTGTGGCGTGGGGTGGGGGCGCTGCCACGGCTCGGTTTGCTCGCGGCGGAGGCGCTCGGCAGCCCAGGGGCCGAGTTGCTCGGGGTTGTCCCACACATGCGCGCAGGTATCGACAATCATTCGAACCACTCCGCGAGGGTTGCGCGGTGAAAGGCGGCCACGTCCTGGCATCACGGGCCCGCGAGGTCACCCGCAGTTTACGGCACCGGACCTTTCCGTGTTTCTCACCCGGCGCACTGCTTCTCGTAATCCTCGGCACTGAGCAAGGCATCGAGCTGAGCCGGATCAGCGGGTTTCACCCTCAGAATCCAGCCCTTTTCGAACGGGTCGGTGTTGAGAAGCTCCGGCTGTTCAGCCAGTGCCTCGTTGACTGCAACGACCTCACCGTCGATGCCGCAGTAGATGTCGCTGGTCGCCTTCACCGACTCGACCTCGCCGATGGCCTCCCCGGCCTTGACCTCACCTTCGGTCTGGCTGACCTCGACAAAGGTGATGTCAGTCAACTCATCGACGGCGAACTGGGTCAGGCCGATGCTGACGGTGCCATCCTCTTCAAGCTTGTGCCACTCATGGGTGGTGGCGTAACGGCGGTCGGACGGTGGGGCGGCCATGTGCGGGTCTCCAAGAAAGCGGGCTCATTGCAACTCTGAGGCCCGATGATACGTCAGCGGGACGAAAGGCTCAAAGGCCGCGCGCGGGCCGAATGCATGTTGGGGTGCATGACACGCGCCGCGGCAGTCCCTTGCTCCCTTTCCCTTCGGGAGAGGGCTGGAGTGAGGGGGAACTCGGTGCAGACGTCCGAACGCTTCATGTACCATCGTTCCCGCCTCATCCGGGGGTCGGCCCTCGGTTCATCCACGGCACGGCCAGCACGAATCTGCCCTCACCCCCGGCCCCTCCCCCGAAGGGAGAGGGGGGAAAATGCCCGGTCCCCCAGCCGCGCCAAATGTCATGCGCCCTGCATGTTGGCCAGGCGCGCCGCATCAGCAGACATCTGAGGGGCATTCGGCAATTGACCAAAACGGGAACCCCCGGCCCCCGGAACCCCCAGACCCCTCGGAATCCTTGGAACCCCGGCCCCCGGAACCCCCAGACCCCTCGGAATCCTTGGAACCCCGGTCTCGGGCAGGGCAAACGCATGTAGACGCGAAACCGGGTGGCATGGTCAGCGGCTGTCCGCAGC
>PUNN01000257.1 GCA_003552605.1 Phycisphaeraceae bacterium | reverse complement strand
GGCAATGCAAGCCTTACCCCCCTGCCCCCCAACCTCCCCTCTGCCGCCCCCAATCGTGCGCAGGAAGTGATGCAAATCACCACGCACGCAACATTTGCATCGCTGAAGCTGCCGCATCATCACATGAGGGGCTTCCCACCCTGTTTGCTGCGATTGCCCGTCAGATGTCCGGTTGCTCGTTTCAACAAAGGTTTTGCCGTATCTGATGGCTCAAGCGCCTCATGCCCGCAGTGCCTTGAGTTGCTCGGCGACCCGGGCGATGCGCGAGCCGAGGTTGCGGGCGGTGGTCAACTCGGACTCGACCGGCTGTCGCGAGTTGTCGCCCGCCGACAGCGTTCCGGGGCCGTAGGGGGAGCCGCCGATGCCATCGGTGACGAGCATCTGGGGATTTTCCCCGTAAGGGGTGCCCACGAAGACCATGCCCAGGTGCAGCAGCGGCACGAGGCTGGTGAGGATGGTCGTCTCCTGCCCGCCGTGGATGCTCGCCGTGCTGACAAAGACGCCGGCCGCCTTGTTTTCAAGCTCTCCTTTCTGCCACATGCCCGCCGTGGTATCGATGAACGCCTTCATCTGCGCGCACATGTTGCCGTAACGCGTGGGTGTGCCGAAGGCGATGCCATCGGCCCAGCGAAGATCATCATGTGTGACCTCGGCGTTCTCCTGCTGCCGCTGCTGCGAGGCGCGGTAATGCTCGCTCTTTTCAAGGCCGGACTTGAACATGTCGAGCTCCGGCACGCGGCGGACCCGGACCTCGGCACCCTGCACGCCGCGGGCCCCCTCGGCCACGGCATCCGCCATCTGATGAACGTGTCCGAACGCGCTGTAGTAAACCACCAGAACATTGACCGCCATGGCAGTACTCCTTGTTGAAGCAGAAAGGCGCTGTGTGTCGCTTCGACGCATGGTCCTGGCCCCGGGCACGCGTGCCGAAGCCGCGACACCGGCCTATCGTAGTGCCCCCCAACGCCGGCCGGCCAGTGCAGTGCCGGAAAGGTGGACAGGTGGAGCGGGGTGCAGCCGGCAGGTGAGGTCATGCCCGCGAACCGCCCCCTCCAAGCGGGCGGGGGTGAGAAGATGCCACCAGCAACCGGTCACAGCAGTCGCCGCGGGATCGTCTCGTTCCATGTCTCGCTGAAGATGCGCCGGCCGTTTTGGAAGGCATCGAGCGTGGCGTGCAGGAGGAAATCGGTGGCGGTGCATTCCAGTACCGTAGAGGTGCGGGTCTGCACATCCCAGCCAGCGCGCTTCAGCCCCCACGTGGCCCGGGTCTGGCCACGGACGGAATGGAAATCATCGCCGCGGAAGCTGTACCACTCCTCGCTGCCGCGGCGGACGATCACGCCCGTTTCCTCAATGCGATACACCCCGTGGTCATCGATCACATGCAGCGTCGATGACTCGCGGCCGATGTCGCGGGTGATGAGCCATTCGAATCGCGGTGGCTCGAGGATGGTCGTGGCCAGCCGCCGGGCGGAAACGGGGGGATCGAACGACACCGGCTCGTGGTGATCCCGTCCATCGGCGGGACGCATCGGCAGCACAAGGCGGCAGTGGGCTGGATACACCGTCAGCCGCGTCGGCCGGGGTGGCGGCCAGGCCAGCGGCCAGTACGAGGTCGACAGTGACAGCCGCAAGGCATGTCCCCTGCCGAACCGCTGGGCGATGTCGTTCAGCGTCAATCGCACATTGAAAGGCTCACCGGGCACCAGGGCCGACGGCCGCTCGTGGCCCTCGCGATGACACAGGTTCAACAAGCCATAAGTGACCCGCGTCGCCTTGCCATCGGGGTGGATGTCGGAAAGGCGCACGGCGAGCATGGCCACCGGCTGATCGGACTTCAGCCGCAGGTGCAGCACCGGTGCACCGAGGATCTCGAGCGGGCCGGGCAGCGGGTCGCTGTCGAACACGAGCGAGCCGCCATCTTCCTCCCGCTGGTCATAGGGCAGGTCCGGCCCGGCGGCGAAGGAGCACCACTTACCGGCAAACAGGCCCACGCTCAGCGGCGACTGGATCGGCCGGCCGGCACCGCGATGGTGGGGCGGGGCCTGCGTCGGGCTCAGCATCCGACCCCGCGTCAGCGGGTGATATCGCGACTGAATGTGGGGGCTGGGCCATTGCGATTCGGCCACCCATCGGCCGGGCCGATGGTCCGGCTGCGGGGACGGCTCGATGCTGTCCTGCATCCACACCCGCAGCATGGGCTCATCCATGATGCCCGTCGCTTCACCCTTGAGCCAATGGTCCCACCACCGCAGCGCTTCCTGGAGGAAACCGATGGCCGGGCCCGGGCTGCCCACGTGCGGGTACAGGTGGCTCCATGGGCCGATCACCCCCAGACGCGGCACCTTCAGATTGGCCAGCATCCGCAGCACCGCGTTGGAATAGCCATCCGCCCAGCCGCTGATCAGCATCACCGGGCAGCAGACCTTGTCATAGTGCTCGCAGATGGACCCGTGTTGCCAGTAACTGTCGCGATGCGGATGCGCCAGCCACGTTCTCACCCACGGCTGATTGGCCGCGAGGCGTTCAAGCCACATCGCCCGCCACCGCTCGCCCACCACCTCCGGGTCCGGCGGCAGGGCGTTGTAGGCGAACATCACCGAACTCCACGACAGGTTGTCGCTGAGCAGGCAGCCGCCCATGTAGTGCACATCATCGGCATAGCGGTCATCGCTCGAGCAGGCACTGATGATGCCTCTGAGCGCTGCCGGCCGCCGCGCGGCCAGTTGCAGCCCGCTGAACCCGCCCCACGAGATGCCCATCATCCCCACGGCGCCGGTGCACCATGGCTGCGCCGCAATCCAGGCCAGCACATCTTCGCCATCTTCGAGTTCCTGCTCGAGATATTCATCATGCAGCAGGCCCTCCGAATCGCCACTGCCGCGGAGGTCCACCCGGATGCAGGCGTAGCCGTTGGCGGCGAAATAGGGGTAGATCTCCGTGTCGCGGGCGCGCTTGAGATCACGCTTGCGGTAGGGGATGTACTCGAGGATCGCCGGCACCGGCCGCTGCCCGGCAGTCGCCGGCAGCCACAGCCGGGCGCTCAGATGCACACCATCGCGCATCGGAATGCGGGTGTGCTCGATGTCTCGCCATGGTTCAGTCGTGGGATGGATCATCGTCATGGCTGTGGTTCCGTGCAGGGCACGTGGGCACATCTCACCCGTTGCAGGCGGTGCCCTCCGGAAAACCGCCTCGTTGCCGCTGTCAGTCGCCCTGAAGCGGTGACAGCCTGATGTCGAGCATCTTCTCGCAGCGGGCGAAGCGGCGAAGCAACTGCCGCTGGTTGTCTGCGCCGATGTAGACCTCGCCCAGCTCGAAACTATAGCTGTCCTGGTTGCGAAGCTGCGACAGTTGCATTCCCTCGCGGACCTCGAGGATGATCTCGGTGTGGGGGATCGCCCGCTCGATCTCGGCGATGCGCTGCGGGTCGGGCACGCAGCTGACCTGCGCATCCTCACCGTGGGCGCGCAGGAAGAATTTCGCCGCGCAGCGGCATGGGCCCGCCCGCTTCGGCATCTGCACCCCATGCCCGAGCGCCACCTCGAGCATCACCTTGTGATGCGAGGTGCCATCGACCATTTCAAACAAGGCGCAGTGAGATTGCGACAGCCGCGGGTTGATCTCGAGGATCGAGATGTGATCGGCCGCCTCATCATAGAACATCTCGATGTTGAACGGGCAGTCGTTCAGCCCGATCCGCCGGATCACCGCACCGGCGATCCGGCCCATACGCAGCCGTACCCGGCGCGGCAGCCGCGAGGGATACTGGTAGCGGGCAAAGCTCGCCCGGTTGGGCTCGCGGATCGAATCAACCACCCCGTAAACCACCGGCCGGCCCCCATGCACATATCCCTCCAGCGTACACAACCGACCGGTGAGTTGAGCCTCGGCAAGGCACGCGCTCGGCGGCAGCGCGGCGATCTCGGCCGGCAACGTTGCGTGGCGAAGCAGGGCGGCGAGCGGCTCACTCAACCGCGGCAGCCCTTCGCACAACTGCGACTGGGCAAGCTCGAAATCCAAAGCCTTGTGAATCCGGAACGCCAGCAGAGAGCGGAAGGCATTGAACGGCTTGATCCAGAACGGATACTCGAGGCCCGCCTCGATCAGCCGCGACAAAGCCGCCTCATCACTGGCGTCGAAAGCCGCAAACGCCGGCACGTGCCCCGCAGCCACCTCGCGCTGGAGCAGCCGGCTCCAGTACTTGTGGTCCGCCTTGAGCACGGCTTCCAGCGATGGCCCGGGCAGGCCGTACTCCCGGGTGAGGATGGGCACCATCTCCGCGGCGGGGAAATCCAGCAACGTCACGATCGCATCCACCGAGCCGTGATGCGCCCCGAGCCGGCGGCGGCACCGCTCGAGCATGCCGTCGATGGGAAAGGTGTCGACCTGTCGCAGCGCTTCGTAATCCAGAAGGGCGTGGAAGTGGC
Organism: Phycisphaeraceae bacterium; assembly: GCA_003552605.1. Lineage (GTDB taxonomy): Bacteria > Planctomycetota > Phycisphaerae > Phycisphaerales > Phycisphaeraceae > B1Sed10-187. The sequence goes on along the minus strand of PUNN01000257.1, from coordinate 1,163 downwards.
AGCCATCAGCCCCTGGCAGGCGCTCGAGGAGCTGACGGTTGTGATCATCAAGGCCGAGTACGAATACATGCATCCCGGTTTTCATCCACTGTCCGCCTCGCCCGGCCTGCCGGCCGCTGCATCCGCACTTTCAAGCCATGCAACAATACCCCGCCCCGTTCCGGCACATCCCGGAGCCCATCGCAGTCATCTCAGGACATGATGGGAACGCTTGGACACGCGCCCCGGGACACCCCGATGCGCTCACATGACCATCTGAACCATCTGCCCCTCCAATGATAGGCCGCCCCGGCCCCGGGGTAGGGTACGTATCAGGGCAAACGCAGGTCGCTGCCAGACCGGCTCGCTGCTGACTCAGTCAAGCCTGATCGCCGCTCTCCCCACAAGCGCGGCCGATGGACATGGTCCATCGGTGCCCCGCGGGGGGCGGCACATGGGCCTCGGGCTTCGTACAGCCTGATGATGCAGCCTTCGGCTCATGGTGTCATCAGCCAAACGCCTGCGCACCACAGCCGATGGCCGGACTCCCGCTGCGCACCGGCAGCCGGCGCCCATCCCCGCGAGCAGTGCGCCGAGCAGCGACAGGCCATGCCCGTTTCGGCTCAGGAGGCATCCGGACCGGCGGCATTGTCCGCGGCGGAGGTTGCCTCGGACTCCTCGGCAACACCCTCGCCGCTGTCCGCGGCCGCCTGCCCGGTCTGAGGGCGGTCGCCATCGCGAGGCTGCGCATCGGCCCGGTCGGTGTCGCTGCCGGCCTCGGTCGCTTGCCCCGGGCTGCTCGGCCGGATCCGCCCCCAACCGCCATCGCGACCATGCACGATCAGCTCATCCCCCTCCTGCTCCACAGGCGCGGCCTCCAACTGCCGCGGCACCGCCACAATGACCATCACCCGCCGCGGATTGCGAACCACCGTGACCTCGGGACGCTGGGCAGGGTGGTGATAATGGGCATCCCGTGGCCCGCGGGGTCCGCGATAGTGGGCCCCGTGATCCCGCGACAGGTCCGCCGCCGCGCCCCCGAAATACATCCGCACATCCGCCCGCGGCCCGCGGTAATGCCCACCAAAGGTCCGCTCCGGCCGCGGCGAATACCCATGCGGCCCAATCATCACCATCCGCTCCACCGGCGGCACGACACAGGGCTCGACCCCCCGCTCAACCCG
>PUNN01000428.1 GCA_003552605.1 Phycisphaeraceae bacterium | reverse complement strand
CCCCGGCCCTCTCCCGAAGGGAGAGGGAGAAAAATCCGCCGCGGCGCGTGTCATGCGCCCGAGAACGCAGCGTTCATGACACATGTCGCAGGATGTGTTTTTCTCCCTCGCCCGCCCCCGGAAATAGGGAGAGGGGAGGGTATGCCCGGTCCGCCAGCCGCGATATGTGTCATGCGCCCGCGTTCGCGCTGCCGCGGAGACCCGCGTTGCTACGGGGCCCCGGCCCGATTAGCATTCGAATGCATCGGCCCGTATCCAGCGGCGATGCGGCATTCGCGGGCACAGCTCGTGGCGTGGTCATCACCGCCGGGTGCGAATTGCGTCCGTGGCAGCCTCCGGCTTTCACATGTGGAGGATGAACGCCAATGCGTGTGCGACCCGAGAATCAGCCGGTTGCCCCGTGCCTGCCCCGCAGTTCCATGTGGATGCCGGCGGTGCTTGCGGGTCTTGTCCTGTCGCTGACAGCGCCGCTGCCGGCCGCCGCACCCGAGGATGCCATCGCGACAGTCGAAGTCAACGGGGTCACCGCGCACTTGCGGGATGACCCGTTACAGCACACCCGGTTCGCCAGGACGCGGGGCTACCGCATTTTCCGCATTGTGCTCGAAAATGCCGCCGACTCGCCGCGTCAGGTTGAACTGGCCCTTCCGCCCTATCTCGACCGCGATCAACGCCTGACGACACGACTGCGCAAACGGGTGACGATCGACGGCGAAAGCAGCCGGCAGATCGAGCTGCCCCATCCGCCGGTCGAGATTCCGCAGCGTGTGATCAATGTCAGCGTCGGCGACCAGCGCGGGGCGCTGCATTTCGACCATACCCACGGTGTGCCGATTGACTACCAGCGGCGTCACCGACCCATCAGAGACCCCGTACTGGCCAACCCGGGCGCGGCGGGCCTGCTTGACGATGACGCCGTGTGGCCGAGCCCTGATGGGGCCGGCCTTGAGCATGAACTGCTCACGTGGCCCGCCCCGCTCGACCACTGGCATACCAACTGGCTTGGCTACACGCCTTTCAACCATATCTTTCTTGACGGTGAGGCGCTCAGTGACGCCCCGGAACCGGTGCGTGATGCCATCGCCGCGTACGTGCGCGGCGGCGGCACGCTGGTGGTGACCGAACCGTGGCAATCGCCCGATGACTGGGCCATCCCATCGACCGAGCCGGACGATGTGACTGCATCGACGATGGGAATGGGAGTGGTCTTTCGCATCGGCGAGGCGGTGGTGGACGATCAGGCAGCGCTGCGCGAGCATCTTGCAGAGGCGACCCGGAAGAGCGGCGAGTCGAGGCAAACGCCCCGGCTCGACCCCCTCGCCGAGCGGCTTGAGGGGGCAAAGTCACGGACACTGTCGGTGCGGGCGCTGATCATCATCGCCGTGGCTTTCTGCCTGCTGATCGGGCCGATCAACATGATTGTGTTTTATCGAATGGGCCGGCCGACATTGCTTTACGCGACGGTGCCGGTACTGGCCCTGCTCAGTTGCGCCGGGATCGTATTGTACGCCGCGGTAAAGGAGGGCTGGCAGGGCCGCGAGCATGTGCTTTCGGTCACCGAGATCGACAGCGATCACGGCACGGCTCATACCCTTGCCCAGGCGGGCTACTTCACCGTGCTGATGCCGGCCGAGGGCCTGACATTCTCCCGACACGCTGCGGTGACACCGCAGCTCATGCAAGCTCGCAGCGGCCGCGATGCCCCGTCGCCGCTGCGTGAGATCGAAATCGATGAGCAGCGGCAGCGGTTCAGCGAGGGCTGGATCAGCCCGCGGCAACCGGCGTATTTCCACCTCAGCAAGCACGATCCCCGCAGCGAGCGGGCGCTGACCGGTATCGAGCGCGGCGAAGACGATGCCCTGTCTGTTGTCAACGAGCTTGGCACAAGGCTCGAGGCGCTGTACGTACTGGATGATGAGGGTGTGCTCCATCAAGCCACCGCGGTCGATGATGGCGACCGGATCACGCTTGAAGCCGTCGACGAGGAGCAGCGTGAGACAATCCAACAGGCGCTGCAACGCAAGCGTGCTGATCTCGAGCAGTACGGCCTGCTGCCGCCGGGGCTTGCCGATGGCGAACTGCCGCTGCTGCCCCGGCCCGGGCGATTCGTCGCGGTCGTGGAAGACAACGGCATCATCGCACCCGCGCTCGACCGGGCCGGGCCGGGCAGCCGGGCCGAAGGTATCCTGCTCGGCCCGCTCCCGGCGGAGGAAGGCTCACGATGAAGATCGAGGTATCCAACCTGAAGCGCCATTTCGGGCAGACCCGTGCGGTCGATGATGTCAGTTTCGACTTCGCCTCGGGTGAGGTGGTCGGCTTTATCGGGCCCAACGGCGCGGGCAAGACCACGCTGATGCGGATCATGGCCACACTGGATGATCCGGATGATGGTGATATTACGATCGATGGAATGAGCATTGCCGCACAGCCGGAGCGCGCGCGGCGGCTGGTGGGCTTCATGCCTGATGACCTGCCCAACCACCGCGATGTGACGGTGGACCATTACCTCGATTTCTTCGCCCGCGCCTATGGCATCCGCCAGCCGCGCCGGCAGGGGGCGATCCGGCAGATCGAGCAGTTCACCAACCTCACCGGCCTGCGCCATCGCCGCATCAACGAGTTAAGCAAGGGGATGAAGCAGCGCGTGAGCCTGGCCCGCGCGATCATTCACGAGCCGGCACTGCTGGTGCTCGATGAACCGGCCGCGGGGCTGGACCCTCGCGCCCGCATCGAGGTGCGCGAGTTGATCCGCACCCTCGGCCACCGCGGCAAGGCGGTGCTGGTCAGTTCCCACATTCTCAGTGACCTTGCTGAAATCTGCGACAGTGCCGTGATCATCGAGCAGGGGCGTATCGTCGCCGCTGGCCGCATCGACGAGATCGCCGCCGCGGCCGCGGCCCATACCGGCGAGGGCGGTGAGCAAGGCGCTGCCGACTCGGGCGGCGTGGCCATCACGCTGCGGGCGCTCGATGGCGTGGAGACGCTGCGCGATGCGGTGATGACGCTGCCCGGTGTTCGCGAGGCGCGTATCGTCGGCGATGCCGTTGAAGTGGACCTTGACGGCGGCCCCGAGCAGACCGCCGCGCTGATCGCCGCCCTGGTGCAGCGTGGCGTGCGGCTGGTCGACTGTCGCCAGCGCCGCGCCCAGCTTGAAGAGTTGTTCCTGAAAGTCACCAGCGGAGATGTCTCATGACCGCCCCCGCAAGCCCCAGTGGCGGGCACAACCCCGCGGCGGGGACCGGTGCATTCGGCACGGCCGCCGCCGATGCCCGGCCCGGCCCGCTGAAGCGCCTGTTCCATCGGCTCGATGATGCGGTCAACCCCATCGTCGTCAAGGAACTGCGCCAGGCGATGCACGGGCGGTTCGTGCCGATCGTGTTCCTGCTGTTTCTGGCCTTGGCGCTGGTCACGTTCATCTTTGCGGTAATCGATGCCGACCTCGGCCACCCGGGCGCCGGCTTCAACGCGGCGGTGAGCCTGCGGGTCGTGCTCGATATCATCTGCCTGCTGGCGCTGCCGTTGTTCATCGGGATGCGCCTTGCCCTGGAGCGTTCAGATGCCAACACCGATCTTCTGTTCGCCACGACAATCCCTGCGCGCCGGGTCATTGGTGGCAAGGCCCTGGCCGGGCTGATTCTTGTCGCGCTCACCTACGCCGCTTGCGCCCCTCTCATCCTGCTGACCTACCTGATCGGCGGGGTGGACATGCCGTCGCTGCTCGTCTCGCTCGCACTGGGGCTGGTCACCGCCGGCTGTGCGATCATGCTGATGATCTTCCTTGCCAGCCTGACCGTGAACCGGATCGCCCGTGTCGTGCTCGCGATTGCGGCGTTCATCATCCTGCTGACGCTGCTTCACCACAGCACGGGCATCTTCCATGCCTTCGAAGCCGGCTTCAATTACCTCCTGCTTCGACGTGGATTGATCGCGGCCTTTGCCGACAGTGAGACGGTCATCACCGCCACGCTCGCCTTGACCTACAGCCTCGGGATTGCGGTGCTGATGTTTCTCATGGCCGCGGCGATGATCAAGCCGCAGAGCAGCAACCGCGCACTGCCTGTCCGCATCGGCATCACCGCCTTCTGGATCGTGCAGATGCTGGTGGCCATCATCCTGCTGTGGGAGGTGGTCGAGCCGATGGATGCGATCGATGTGGGGGCCGTCAACGCCGCGGGAATTCTGAGTTTCATCCTTTATTTCAACATCCTGCTGCTTGCCCTGGCCCAATGGTGGGCGATCTGCGAGCGTGATGAACCGGGCCGGCGAACGGGGCAGACCATCCCACGCAACATCCCGATGCGTATTGCGGCCTTCATCCTGTATGCCGGTGCCGCTGGCGGGCTGGTGTGGACATGGCTGATGATCGGCCTCACGTTCGGGGGCATCTGGCTGATCGCCACGCAGGTGGCGCCGGCCAACACCTGGGATGGGATAGTTGAAGAGCGTACCGTCACGGCCGCGGCGGCACTGGCGATTCTGCTCTATGCCTACGCGATCACCGCACTGGCGCTGCATCGCGGCCTGCTGCCGAAGGCCCTGCGGTATGAGCACACCTGGGGCATCGCCCTGACGCTGCTTGCCCTGCTGTGCGCCCTGCCACCGGTACTTGCCACGATCATCGATCCCGACCAACTGCGGCATGCGGTCGAGCCGCCTGCCTGGGCGGCCATCAACCCCTTCGTCTTACCCCACGAAAGCGAAACGTTCATCAACCGCGCGATCGTTATCAACGCCGTCTGGGCCGGGGCGGTGACACTCATCATGCTGCCGTGGTTCTATTATCGCTTACGCGCGTTCAAACCCGAGCAGCGCGGATGATTGGGCAGGATGGGGGACGGTGGGTTGAGTAATCGAGGTCATCTGCCCGGCGAATTGTGCCCGCCGCGCCGGGGCCGGTTGATCCCGAGGGGCTTCGACAGCGCGGCGATGGCGGGGGCCATCATCATGCGCTGTCACGGTCGACCACGCGATAGGTCTCACGCTCGCCCCGGCCGGTGACGGGATAGTCCTTGCGCAGCGGGTGGGCGGGGTAGTCTTCCCAGAGCAGGATGCGGCGGAGGTCCGGGTGGCCGTCGAAGCGGATGCCGAACATGTCGTAGACCTCCCGCTCCATCCACTCGGCACCGGGCCAGATGTCTGTCACTGTCGGCAGGTGCAGGGCCGGGTCGGGCTCGATGCCGGTGGTATCGAGTGTGGGGTTGAGCAGGGCCTTGATGTACAGCCGTCGATTGTGTGTCGTGCTTACGAGGATGTAGATCACCCCGAACCGCCCGGCGGGCGCCTGCCCCTTGGGATAGCCAAGGTAATCCACACCGACCACATCCGAAAGCATGTCGTAGTCGCAGTCGGGCGCGTTTCGCAGAAAGTGCATCACCTCGTGCAGGTGTTCCGGTGGCACCACCACCGTCGTCTGGCCGCGGAACTCGGTGGCCAGGAACGTGACATCGGGGAACTGGGCCTTGATCAGCGGCAGGCTGGGGTGATCGAGGTTGGGTTGCGGCATGGTGGCTTCTCTGTCGTGTCAGTCCCGAACTTCCGGGACGGCGGTCCGGGGAACTTCCTGGGGTACGGGGGGGCTTTCGGGGGCTTCCGGGGGCTTCCGGGGGCTTCCGGGGGG
>PUNN01000068.1 GCA_003552605.1 Phycisphaeraceae bacterium | reverse complement strand
GCCGTGTGGGCGGTGGGTGGGGGATGGGGCGCCAGGTCTCGCACATGGGCGGCAACAACCTTGCCGCGATCGACCTTCGCACCGGCAAACGGCTGTGGCGCATCACCGGTGACCGGGGCGGTGATTCCGATGACCTGTTGTTCATGGCAGCACCGATCGAGGTCGGCGGTCGGCTGTTTGCCCCCGTGCGGACCAACGATGTGCTTTATCTGGCGGCGATCGATCCTTCGCCGGATCATCGCGGGCCGGGGGGCGATGGTGAAGGGCGGATTCTCTGGAAGACATTTCTGTGTTCGACCACGCACAACGAGTCGAAGGAGTGGTCGCCGGTGGGCATGGCCCGCGCCGGCAGTGATATCTACGTGGCGACCGGCCGGGGGCTGGTCTTCGCCGTCAGTGCCGTAGATGGCGCGATCCGCTGGGCCAACGAGTATGAGCAGAGTGGGGATGACCCGCCCCGTGGACGTGTGTCTCACCCGGGCATGCAGACCCTGGAAGGGTGGGATGAGGATGTGGTCTTTCCCCTTGGCTCACTGCTGGTGGTGCTGCCATCGGATGCCCGCCGGATCGTGGTCCTTGACCGTGAAACGGGCAAGTGGCTCGATGGTTCACTGGACCTGCGACGGGATGGGCCGCTGGACTACATGCTCGGCGTGACCGAAGACGGGATTGTGGCCGTGGGCGATGGCAAGGTGCGGCGATACCGGATCACCGCGGATCGCACGCGCGAGCGCTGGGCCCGTTCGATCTCGGGCATGACCGGCCGGGGCATCCTTGCCGGTGATGAGGTTTATATTCCCGGTGATGACCGTATCCACCGCCTGCGCGTTGACAGCGGCGAGCCGGCGGGTGAACTGAAGGTGGACCTGAATGATGAGGATGGCCCGGTGGTCGACCCGCTGGGCAATATATACAGCACCGGTGAGAATCTGCTGGCCACGGGCATGGGACGGATTTACGTGATGGGGGATGCGCAGCACCGTCTCGATACGCTCAATGACATGATCGCCGAGGGTGGGGCGGACATGGCGGATTGGCTGGAGTCGCGGGCCCGCATCCTCGAGCGGATGGGCCGGCTCGATGCCGCCGCGGCGGACCTGAGAAAGGTGATCGAGAAGATCACCGCCGACTCGCGTACGCGCGAAGTTGAAGGCCGTTTGCTCGAGGTGCTGCTCGAAGCCGCGCGGCAGGATGTCGATCAGGCCGGCCGTCTGCTGGATGAAGCCGATGAACTGGCTCGCGAGGCGGCGCAGAAGGCCCGCGTCGGTCTGGAACAGGCGCGGCATGCCCATGAACAGGATCGCATCGATGAGGCCTTCGACCTCTACATCGATGCAGCGACTCACGGCGGCACAACGTTGGTGCGCGCTGAGCCCGGGCAGCGCATGTCGCGGCAGTCGGTCACCACGGTCGCCACACGCCGGATTGAATCGCTGCTCGAAGAGCACGACCACCTGAAGCAGGATTTCGTCGAAAAGGGTCAGCAGCGCTTCGAAGCCGCACTTGAGGAGGGCGGCGATATCGAGCAATTGCTGGGCCTCGGTGTTGTCTTTGCCGGTGGAGATGGCGGCCGCCGGGCGGTGATGCTCGCCGCCGACCGCCTGTTCGACGAAGGCAGGCTCGAGGAGGCTGAGCAGGTTCTTCGCGAGCTGATGCGCCATGGTGATGAAGTGTCCCGCCTGACCGGCAAGGCCGCGCTGGCGAAGCTGTATGAACGTGCGGGGTGGAAGCGTGCAGCGGGGCGCCTGTGGAAAGAGCTCGAGACCCGGGGCGATGGCGAGGTCGAACTGCCCTGGGGCAACGATGGGCACCGTGAAGTGACGGAACTTGCCACCGAACGGCTCGATGCGCTGGGAGCCGACGCCGATGGTGAGGCCCCCGGCATTTCCAAGGGGACTTGGGAGCAACAGTGGCATGAGGGCGGAGTACGGATGACAAGTCACCTGCTCGATGTCGGCCTTGACGGCCGTACGGATCATCTCGACCGTTTGATCCTGATGCCCAGTATGCAGGCCAATCCCGCCATCATCGGCCGCATGAGTGGAGAGGACACGCGATGGCAGCTTGATCTGCCCGACAGCCGTATCAGCGGCACGCGGGTTCTCAATCAGAACATGGTGCTGCTCAATGGCTTCCATCTGAGCACCTCCGATGGCGCATTGCTTCGCGACGGTCACGTGGGCTTCGCTGTGGGGCACGAGCGGGTTATGGCCTTTGGCCTTGTCAACCGGGGTGATCGCCGCGATGACCCGTTGCTCTGGGACGTTGAGCTTGAAGGTGAGTTGGCCATTGATCAGGCGCGGCCGGGCCAGCCGGTGCGCATCCAGCAGGGGCTGGACCCGTATGCCGTGGGCTCGGGCGTGGTTGCGGTCGCGGTCTCGGATGCGATCACGGCCGAGCAGGGGGTGCGGGTCTATTGCTCCCGCACGGGTGCCCTGAAGTGGGAGAAGGCTGTCTCAGAGGGATCGGTCGAAGGGGTGGGGGTCAGCGGCGATTACGTGGTGGTCATCGACGAGAACGACCGTGGCCGCATCCATGACCGCCGCAGCGGTGAACAGGTGGGCGAGCTTCGTATGGAAAACCGCACCAGCGGCCGGCCGGTCCTGTGGACCGAGCATGGGTTGGTTTATGTCAGCAGCAACAACAGGGTGAACCTGATCGAGTTGCCCAGCGGCAAACTCGCGTGGCGTTTCGACGCCGGTGGCCGCGCGATGCAGATGCGCCTTCAGGATCCGGACATGCTGGTGGTTGTCAGCCAGAACCCTCACGGGGTCACCGTGGCTGACATGAGCAACGGCAAGCGCGAGTGGGCGGTGGAGGCTGACGATCTCGGCCGTGATTTCCGGCGCGGCATCAGTGATGCGGCGATCGCCGACGATGGCAGCCTGGTCATCACCGGCCCGGATGATGACCACTCACCGCAGGTGGTCTTCATCGACGCGGACAAGCGCTCCCGCCCGGAGGAGGGCAAGGTGGTGATCGGGACCACCGGTGGCCGGGTGCAATTCGGCAACCAGATGCGGGCGACCTGGTTCGCCGGGCCTTCGGCTGTGGTGCCCCGATTGCATGTGACAGATCAGAATCGCCGGACGGGCGAGGTGCGCTTCAGCCGGCGGGACAATGGTGAAGACCTTGATGATCAGCGCCTCGATGGCCCTCAGGACGGCCGGGTCAACACGATGACCGGGCCTGTCGCCATCGTGGGTGATACGGTGCTTGTCAGCCACCAGAACGGGATGCGGGCCTTTCGGCCGAAACAGGATTAATAGCCCGGCCGTGACGATGGTCGCGGCGAGTGCGGGATCGATGGAGACCGGCATTGGACAGTTTTTTCTACAGGTTGTTTGGAATCGATGAGTCGGTGTTGACGCCCGAAACCCAGGTGAGCCTGGTGTGGGACTCGGGGCTGTCGGGCTGGGTGCTGTTCGCGGTCATCCTCGGCTTTGCGGCGCTGATCGGCGGTGTATTCTGGCTGTACCGCCGCGAGATGAGCATCTGCCCGCCGCGCGTACGTGCCCTGCTGGCGGTGCTTCGCGGGTTGACCCTTGTGGTGCTGTTGCTTGTGCTGCTCGGGCCCACGCTCACCGTCGCCACGCAGATCGAGCGCAAGCCGTGGGTGCTGGTGATGGTGGATAACTCACTGTCCATGGACATTCGCGATGCCTATCTCAACGAGGAACTGGCCGCGCGGGTTGGCCGTTTCATGGAAGGCGATGGCGGTGACGGCACGGTGGACGTAGATCATGTCCGTAATGAGCGGCCGTCGCGGATGGAACTGATCGAGCAACTGCTGGCCCGCGATGAGCAGCGGCTGTTCCGTCAGCTTGCGGACCTGGGCAATTACAAGGTTATCGAGTTCTCTGACCGGGCTGACGTCCGCTGGTCAAGGCCGGCCGAGGATGATGATGCCGCGGGAGCGAGCCCGGTGGACGCCGCCGGGCCGGGCGAAGCCGGCAATCCCGCCGCGGGGGACAATCCCGATGGGGCCGAGGCCTCGCCCTCACCCGGTGAAGCGGCGAACGATGGCCGCCAGCCCCGCGTGCCCGAGCGACCGCTGCAATTCAGCGCCGATGGATCGAGTACCAACCTGGCCATGGCGATCCGGGAAGGGATGGCGTCGGTGCGCGGCGACCGGATTGCGGCGATCGTGCTGGTGTCTGACTTCCGTCATACCGATGGTGATGACCCGCGCGAGGCGGCGATGCTCGCCGATGAACGCCAGATACCGATCTACACCCTCGGCGTGGGCGATACCGAACGGCTGCCGGATGTGCGGGTCGTGGCGATGAGCGCCCCCGACACGGTGTGGGGGGGCGATCCGATCGAGGTCAGCGCCACCGTCGAGACCACGGGGATGGCCAATCAGGTGATGAACGTGGCGCTGAAGATGTATGAGGATGGCCGCGAGGTTCCCGACAGACGGCAGCAGCAGCAGGTCACGGTGGGTGCGGACGACCGGCCGATGCAGTTGCAGTTCGAAGTCGATCCGCTCGAGGCGCCCGAAGATGAGGATGAGGAAGAGGGGCGCCAGGTGACTTTCGTTGTCGAGGCCGAGCCAGCGATCGACATTGACGATGCCACGCCCGAGACGTCGCAGTTCCGTCGCCGCGCCCGGCAGGTCGAGGTGCTCAGCAAGCAGGCGCGGGTGCTGATCGTGGCCGGCTCGCCCACGTGGGAGTACCGTACCGTGCGGGCACTGCTCGAGCGGGACGATACGGTGGACCTGTCGGCATGGCTTCAGTCGATGGACCCGCGGATGCAACAGGAGGGCAACACGCCGATCGAGCGGCTGCCGCAGGCGTATCGGGATGAGCGCGGCGAGGGTTACGAACTGGCCGAGTACGATGCGATCATCATGTTCGACCCCGACCCGGAGCCGCGGCTGGATGAGACGCAGTTCTCGGATGCCTGGAACGAGGCGCTTGAAACATATGTCCGAAACGGCGGCGGGCTGCTTTACGTGGCCGGCCCGAAGTACACCGGTGAGTTTCTCTCGGGCACGCACCCGCACGTGGCGGATATCGCGGACCTTCTGCCGGTGAGCATGGGCGATGCCACACGCGATGCGCTCAGCCGCCGGACGGATCACCTCACCGCGAGCTTCCAGAGGCAGTATCCGCTGCGGCCGACCCCGGATGCCGACACCCATCCGATCATGCAGGTGGCCGAGACGCCGGAGGAAAACCGCGCCATCTGGGAGTCGCTGCCGGGCGTTTACTGGGCCTTCACCGCGCGACGGGCCCTGCCGGGCTACCGCACGCTGCTGGAGCATCCGAGCATGGATGAACTCTACCGTGGTGAGGACAACGAACCCGGCCCGCTGCTGGTCGCCGGCAGCTACCACAGCGGCCGGACGGTGTACATGGGCTTCAACAGCACCTGGCGGTGGCGCCGGGTGGGGGAGAACGCGGTCTACTTCGACCGCTTCTGGGTGAACATGGTTCGATATCTGACTCAGGGTCGGCACGATGGCGATGATCGCCGCGGGCAGATCCTGCTCGATCGCAGCCGCTACCGCATCGGCGAGCGCGTGCAGGTGCGCACGAGCATTCCCGGTGAAGAAGCCGAGGCGATGAATCTCGACGACACGTTGACGGCCAACTGGTTCGTCATCCGTGAAGATGGCAGCCGTTCCTC
>PUNN01000522.1 GCA_003552605.1 Phycisphaeraceae bacterium | reverse complement strand
TTCCCTTTTTCCGGGGGCGGGAGAGGGAGAAAAATGCCCGCGGCGCATGTCATGCACCCACACCTCCGGCCCCCGGCCGAGGTGGGATGCATGACACCTGTGGCAGGGGCCCCTTTGCAGCCAGAGAAGGTTGCCTGGCTGCGTCAGCAGCTTCCCAGGGGGCCGCAGCCGATGGTCATGCGGCCCGGTTTGGCAGCTACATCCGTTTACCCTGGTGGCCGGGGGGCTTCTTCGTTGCGGGGCAGCGCGATGGCATGGCGGTCTCGGGCCCAGCCGGTGCGATCGCCATCGCCGCGCTTCGGGCGGCGGCTGCTGAGGTTGTCTTTCTGCGGCGCTTTCAGAGCCAGTCATTGCTTGTTCTGTTCTGCTGCTTCACCCGCCGCGTACATCGTGTGTGTATTCGAGGTCGATGCCGGGGCGTGGTCGCCGAAGGCCTCGCGCACGAGGCGGGCCTTTTCCTGCTCCACGGGGTGTGGGTGTACCGCCGAGAGCGGGGGGTTCTGGCCATCGGCGCCGCTGAGGACGGTGACCTGCCCGGCGGGGAACAGCTTCAGCGTACGGGCGAACGGGGCGATGAACGATTCGAAGTTGTCGATCAGATACGCCTGAAGGGCTGCGGTGCCGCCCTCGCGGAGGATTTCGCTGGTGCGGCCAAGCTGGTCGATCTCAGCCTGGGCACGGCCCTTGAGCCGTGCCGCCTGCTCGCCGGCTTCGAGGATGCGGCGGTCCTTCTCGGCCTCGGCGGGGGTGACGATCTCGGCCTGGTACTTGGCGCGGAGCTGTGCGATGCGCTGCCGCTCGGCCTCGATCTGGGCACGCACGCCGGCTTCGTTGGCCGTGCCGTTGCGGCTGGCCTCCTCGATGCCCACCGTCTTGCGCTGGTTCTGGTCGGCGACCTGGGCGCTGGTCTGGGTCTCGAGCGACTCGCGCTGGTTGTCGAGCTGGCGGCATTCGACCTCTGCGCGGCGGGCTTCACGCTCCTCGGTCGAGGCGGCGCGGGCCTCGGCCTGCGAAGCGCGGGCCTGCGATTCGGCATTGGCCGACTGGATGCGATTGAGCAAGTCGATGTACAACTCGCCATCGCCCATGCCCTGAAGGCGGTGGTCCTCCACATCGGCGATGTTCATCGTCGTGATCTCGATGCCGATTGCCTCGAGGTCTTCCTTGCATACGCGGATCATGTTGCGCACGAGCCGCTCCTTGTCACGCATCACCTGCCGCGGGGTCATCGTGGCAATCGAGTCGCGCAGATGGCCCTCGATGATCGAGCTGGCGACATCGGTCAGTTCCCTCACGTTCTGCGCCATGGTGAGAATTCGGCGGATCGCGTTCTGCAGCACGCGGCCCGAGGAGGAGACGGCGAACGAGACGGTCGCCACCACGTTCAGCGGCACCATGCCCTTGGCAATGGCCGACTCGACCCGGACGGTCATCGTCCGCGGACGAAGGTCAAGGTCGTAACGCTGGTTGATTAGCGGCCAGACGACGACGCGCCCACCGTGGTAGGTGCGATAGCCTTCCTTGCCCTTGCCGGCCACGACCGCAACCTGGTTGGCGCCGACGACCTTGAAATTCTTGACGAACTGATACAGCAGCGTCACGATGACCAGTAGAACAAGAACGAAGAACGATGCGGTGATGTACCAGGTCATTGGTCCGGCTCCTTCTGTGCGGAGGTGCTGTGGGCGTTGTCGGGGGTGCCGTTGCCGTCGCTTGCATCGTGGTCGGCCTCGGGGTCGACCATGTCGCGGATGCGGATGCCGAAGGCTTGCTCGAAGTGGCGGAGGAACGCGACCATTCCGACGGGGCCGCGGTTGACAACCCCCGCCACACCGTCTTGCTCGTTCATCATCACGATGTTGTCGAGCTTGATGTGCTCGGCATGCTCGAGATAGGCCTCGAAGAGCCGCTCGAGCTGCTGCTGGACGAACAGGGGCACGCGGCCGGCGCGGTCGGATTCGCTGAGCAGCTTCGCCTTCTGTTCGAGCAGCGTGTTCCGCATCTGGCGGACGATGCGCGTGGCCTGGTCGTCGCCCTCGGCATGAATCTCGGCGGCCTGCTTCTCGTATTCGGCCTGGAGCGTGACCTCGGAGGTGTTCTTCAACTCCCGAAGCTCGATGCGCGCCTTCTCAACCTGCTCTTCCGCCTCGCTGTGGGCGCGGGCCATGTTGGCATCGGCCTCAAGGCGGGCCTGCTCGACGCGGGCCTGGCATTCGCGCTCGGTCACGCCGAGGTTCTGCCTTGCCTCGATGATCTGTTCATCAGCGCGGTTCTTCGCGATCTGCTCGCGGCGGTTGGAATCCGATTCAGCGGACTCGGCCTGGGCACGCAGCTTCGCCTCCTCGACCTCCACGTTCTGCCGCATGCGCGCCACGGACTTGTTGGCGAGGTTGGCGATGTAGTCGGAGCTGTCCCAGATGCGCTGGAACGAGACCGAGACCACCCGCATGCCGAAGCTGCTGAGGTCCTCGTTGCTGTCGGTGAGCAGTTCCTGGCGAAATCGCGCACGGTCGCCGCGGTCATGCTCACCTGCCTGCGAGGTGCCTTGCGACTCGGTGGCGCCGCCTGTGGCCTGACCGCCCGGATCGGCGACGGGCGCTTCGGCGGCGGGTTCATCCATGTCCAGCTTCTCGGCACTTTCCACCATGCCGAGGGCCTCGAGCGGGGTGGTGCGGTTCATCGCGCCGCGGAAGTTGCCGATCATCGTCTGCTGGATCTGCTCCTGGATTTCGGCCCGCGACCGGCCGAGCATCCGCTCGACCGCGGTGTAGAGCAGGGCGTTGTCTTCCACGTCCACGCACACGCATGCGGTGGCATCGGCCCCCACGGTGATGCCGTTGGCCGAGTTCACGCCCTCGACGCGGACGTTGATGGGGATGATGCTCAGATCGAGCAGCTCCGCCCGGTGCAGGATGGGAATGACGATCGCCCGGCCACCGTGAATGACGCGGAAGCCATACGTCTTGCCCCCAATGTTCGTCTTGGCGCCCTGGAGCACCATGACCATGTTCGGCGGGCAGACGCGAACGAACGTGCGCAGCATGATGACAAGCAGCGCGAATGCGCCGAGGCCGATCAGGCCGGCGACGAGGAATGCGGCGAGGACGCCGGCTTCTTCGCCTCCCGGGGGGGAGAAGGTCAGCAGGGTCATGTTGCAGGCTCCTTTATCCCGTAGGGGTCGAATGGGATCACTGGCTCGAAGCGGAGGATGTCGACGGCTCCTGTTCATCCCCGAGCGGTTGAACGTAGACGCAACCATCTTCAACACGGCTGATGCGCACGCGCTCGCCCTTGGCGATGTGATGGCCCGGTTCATCGGCGCGGGCGTAGCGTTCGCGCATGAGCTGCTCGAGTTCGATGCGGACGCGGCCGAACTCACCTGGCGGGATCGAGATGATCACCTGACCGGTGCGGCCAACCAGTTCGTGCTCATGCACGGTGGAATCGAATTCGCGCTGCTGAAGGCGGAACAGGCCCCAGGTCATGCCACCGGCGATAAGCCCGGCCGGTAGCGCCCATGCCAGGCTTGCCACCCACCTCGCTCCAGCGAAGGTCGCCACGAGCCCGACCGGCCCGAAACCGAGGCAGAAGAACATGCTCAGCCGCATGTACCACAGCAGCTTGAAGAGCCGAGGGGCGAGATGGGCGCCCGAGGCGGCGCCGGGTTCGCGCGGCGGTGCGGTAGCGCCGCCTGTGGCGCTGCCCGCGGCCCCGGCCTCACCGCCACCGCCGCCGTCACCGTCGTCTGCTTCGCTGCCACTATCACCACCGCCGCCGTCGCCGGCCCCGCCCCCGGCATCCATCTGATCGCCCCAATCCCCGAGCAATCCCAGCGATTCCAGCAACACCGCGCCAACGGAGAAGACCGTGGCGAGAATGAACACGCCCAGTACGATCGTGTCGGCCACTTGGCCCCATCCTTTCCCACCGCGATGCGATGGCACGAGCCCGGCCCCCGGATGCAGCCTGAGCCTGATTATGCACCGCCGCGGCGGGGATGCAACCGGTGCGCGCGGGCAGGCAGGGCGAGGGGCGGATGACACACGCCGCGGGGGCCGCATGGCCATCAGCCGAACTTCCGGGGGCAGCCGATGGCCGTGGCGGCCCATGACAGGGGGCGCTGCATGCCCACCAGCCGTGTTTCCGGCTGCCACCACGCCGCGCATCAGCCGCGCTTCGGCCGGCGACCTTGATTACCACGTTCCAAACTTCGGTAGCGCGCCCGGGCTCGGAATCCAGTTCGCGCCGGCACGGGCAGGCGCGCAAGCCAGCGCTACGAGATGGAGGCAGAGAGAAATAAGAATGTCCCCTTTCTCGCGCAATTGCATGCCGATAGCGACTGGGCCATCATGATATCCAATGGATGGCATGTTGCGTGGAATGGCGGTGGCGTTGGGGGCTACTGGTCGTTCCACCATCCGGAAGGGGCAAGGCCACCGGGGATGTATCCGAGTGGGGCCTCCTCGCCGCTTGGGGCGGTGGCGTACCAGTCGCGTGCCTGGATGCCGCCGGGCTCTTCCAGGAACTGCACGCTGCCATCGAGCGAGGCGAACGCCGCGCCGCTGCGGTGGGTCACCGCCGCCTCATCCCGGTTGCCGAAGTGGCCCTCGCGGTACCGATCGTTGATGAACTGTGCGGGCAGTTCCTCGATCAGAAGCGGCGCCGGCAGGCGCTGCTCGCGGTCGTCGACGCGGATTTCGGCGCGATTGGGCACGTTGCCGATGCGGGCACCGGCGAGGCCGGCGAACGCGGCGTAATCGAACAGGCCATTGCTGCCCTCACCGCTGCCGACCTCACCCTCGGGCAGGCCGGGGCAGCGGTACAGGCTCTTCTGCTCCTGAATATACGGAAAGAGTGTGCCGGTGGTGATGTCGTTGACCACATGTTGACCGCCCGTGCCGAGCCACGAAGCACGCCAGTCATCGCGGTCGCGCTGCCCATGATTGCCCGGAAGATAATCGTGGTTGTCCACGGCGAAGCTGTGAAACGCGGTGGCGAGTTGCCGCTGGTTGCTGCGGCATTGCAACTCGACCGCCGCGGCACGCACGCTGGCCAGTGCCGGCAGCAGCAGTGCGATCAGCAGGGCAATGATCGAGATGACCACCAGCAGCTCGATCAGGGTGAATCCCGCGGCCTGTCCGGGAGGTGATTGCTTAACCATGGGATTTTCCTCACGTTGCCCGGTGCTCAGCGCGGCTGAGTCGATGCACCGCACCATCAACCAGCCGCGGCCCCCGCTGGTTACTGGCCACCCCTCACGAAGCCGACATCGGCGAAACGACTTCTTCATCCTTACGATGGGGCCACGCTGAGTCAACCCGAAGGGCGCTGTTCTGGTGATTGTGGGTCGGTGAGCAGCCAGATCTCGAATGGCGTTGAGCGCTGCGTGCCACAGTAGTGGGCATTGCGTGCCACCCGGGCAGCCCCGGGTCAACCGGTGAGTGGTAGATGGATGCCCCGGGGCCCTCGTGGCGATGGCTGCTGGCGCCTGGCCCGTCCGCGCCCAAGACATGCATCATGCTCCCTCCCGGGTGGGCAGGCCGCGAAAAAACGCGAAGAATAAGAATGTCCACTTTTTCCCGTCGAGGAGCTGGCGGTGTTCACACGGATCTACGCCCTGGTGCGGCTGGTCATGCTGCG
>PUNN01000503.1 GCA_003552605.1 Phycisphaeraceae bacterium | reverse complement strand
GGCACCGATGGTGAGTCGCGGCGGCGGTGGGCGGAAAAGTTGATCGACCTGCACCTCGAGGTCGCCCAGATTCAGAAGCAGCGGGGTGAGTTGAGCGCGGCGACGCGAACCTGTGCGCAGGCCACGCCTTATGCCTCCGCCGCCGGCCGCCGCGCTACCGAGGACCTGCGCATGCTCCAGCGCCGGGTGGAAGAGCTTTTGCGGTTGAACAGGCAGGTGGATTCACTTCGCAGCCGGCTCGAGCAGAACCCTTCGGATGAGGAATTGGCCACGCGGCTGGTGCTGATGCTGCTGCTGGACCTTGATGACCGCAGCGCTGCCCGCGAAGTGCTCGATGACCTCGATGTCGACCTACCCGACTTGAAGAAATACATGGACCTTGCCGCAAAAGATCGCTACGAGCTTTCCCCTGATGAAGCCTGGGAACTGGCCAACTGGTATGTGAAACAGACGGATCAGCGCCGGGGCGACACCGCCGCGCGGCTGCTGGCCGAGGGTGATGAGGCGCTTGGAACGTTCCTGGAAGCAGCCGACAGGAGTGATGAACGCCGCACCGAGGCGGAACTGCTTCGCGAACGGCTGGTCATGGACATTCGCCGCATGGCCCGTGAGGGTGTGGCCGCGGCGGTGGGGGAAGTGACCCGGCGGCAGGTGAACCTTTTTGATCACCTCGGCGATTTCCGCAGCCGCGAGGAAGACCATTTCCGGTACGAAAGCGAGCGATTGGTCGTCCGCACACCCGAGACGGCACCCTGGCACTGGGGGCCGTGGTTTCGTGTGTCGGCTGGCTTCCGCTACGAGATGGAGGCACGCCTGGTCGTCACGCGCGGCGGCCCGCGAAATGGCCGCGTGCGTTTCTATTTCCCGGTCGATGAAACCACGCTCACGTTCGAGCTGGCCACGGCCGGCAGCGAAGTATCCGGTCGGACGCTGCGCACGCGCGGTCGGCCGTCGAAGGTCTACGGCTTTCGAGCTGGCCCGGGCGGTGAGTTCGAGCGCGACAAGGAAATGCGCATCGACATCGATGTCCGGCAGGTCGGCTCGGCGGTGGACATCCGCATCGACATCGATGGCAAACGCCATATTTCATGGACCGGCTCAACCCATGACCTCGTCCACCCCGGCCGTAACGCCGAGGGCCACCCCCAGCAGTTCCGTGTCGCCTTCCCGCCCGACTTCCACGGCGCCATCCGCCAGATGACCGTCACGGGCGAAGCAGAAACCCTGCCGGATAACACCAGCCGCCTGTAGCCAGCGATCGTCCGTTCTGTACGCTGCCCGCCCGCGGGATCGTGATGGCAAGGGGGGGGTAACGGAAAGGCAACTGCGAAAAACACGAAAAACGCGAAAAGGCGGTCGATGGCCAGATTCGTTGAACACTGCTCAGCATAAAGTTTGGAAGGCGAACAGGTGCGCTAATTGCAGGCGGTAGTGGTGGTGGGGACCTCTTGAAGTGCCGCGTGATGCACGAATTGCTCCGGGAGAGGTGGTTTTTTACGTTCTGGATTGAGGCGTGAGCTGGATGGCGTTGTTTCCCAGGGGAGGAGACTTCGCCGCATTTGAGGGTTTGTTGGAGGATGCCTGTGAATCGCGGCCGATGCGGATGTGCGCGCATCGTCTGATGCCCAACCATCGGCCCTTCGTGCTCAGGGTGCGTCCACCGCCTTCATAACGGGGACACCCTCGGGCAGGTCGGTGGTAAGCGTGCCGATGGTGATCGGACCTCGCGCAGGCGCTTCGTTGCCCGCTTCGACATCATCGCCCAGCCCTATCAGTGCGACCGTGTCGTTGTTGGCATCACGCACGCGCAGGCGGGCGATGTGAATACGTGCGGCGTTGTCAAACCGCAGCAGAGGGCCTGCAGTGATGCGCGTGTTCGCCTCGGCATCGATGACGTTGTCGAGGAAGGTGATCTCCTTGGCACCGCAGGCGCGCAACACACCGTTGGCAGGGTTGATCATGCGGTTGGCCTCGATGCGCACATCCCGCACGGGGCGGCCCTCCACGGGCCCGTTTCCGCGGCGTGAGGGCCGGATGTCGATAAAAGGATGCCACCCCGGCTTACTGCCCTCGAAGGTGTTATCACGGATCAGCACCCGCTGCGCCGCCGGGCCCTCGCCCCATGCCTGTAGCTGGTGCATGGCGATGCCCCATCCTTCCCGGTTGTGAAAGGTGTTGCCCTCGATGCGGGCATCGGTGCTCTTAAGCAGGATGCCACGGCCGCGGTGGATGCCGAAGCGGTTGTTGCGCACCACCGCACCGGCCCCGCAGGCATCGAGGTTGAACAGGTGATCCGATTCACGGAACGTTTTGCCCGTGACGATGCCCTTCATCGGCTTGTCAAAACTCACGCGCAGAAGGCCATTGTCCGCCTCGACGGCTTTCACAATGCGGCTTTCATACCGGATACGCCCGCGCTGTGGATCGTACACCTGTACACGGTCGCCTTTGCGATACGACACCGTGTCCGCCGCATCGATCAGCAGCACATCCGGTGCAGGCTGCTCCACCGGCACCCCTGCGCGGGCATGGATATTGACCGCATCATCGGCCATTCCGCTGAATGCACTGTCTTCAATCACCAGTCGGCCGCGGTTTCCCAGGCAGTGAATGCCATCGGCATTGGTCGAGAGAAGCCGGCCGCTCAGTTCAGGCCGTTTGATGCGCAGGCCGCGGATTGTGATGTCCTCGGTCAGGCCCCACAGCGTGGCCAGTGAGGGTGAGGCGTGGATGGTGATGTTTTCAAGTTCCACACGCTGCGACCGCCACACCGTCACCGCCGCCCCCGTATGCCCCCGGGCCGGCAGCACGAAGCGGGCGTCCGGGCGGATGCCGCCATGAACCATGGTGTCGGCATCCACCGCCTCAGCCCGCCATGTGCCTTCACCCTTTCTTTCCCATGTCTCCACGTCGATCGTGACCGGGCCGTATTGCTCGCGCCCCGCGCCCTCGCCGGGCAACTTCACCACCAAACCCCAGTGGGCGTCGGCCTGGTTGAAGGCCGGATCATCGGGCGGCAGGAACCCCTCATCGGTCTCCAGGATGAACGCACCGGCTTCGGCATCCACCTGCCGGACGGTGCCCTGGGCAAACGGGAGAGGGTCATAATCAATGCTCAGATCGGCGAGGCGTACCGCTTGGCAGTCTTCAAACCGAATGCCTCCGGCTGTTGGATCGGTGAAGACCAGCCGCGAGGCGCAGCCTGCGCCTTTGAGAGTCAGACCATGAGCGGCTTCGATCAGCAGCGCCGCATCCGCCTCACCCTGGCGGCCGATCCGATAAGTGCCCTCGCCGAGGCGAACGGTGGCCGGGCCATCGGCATCTTTGGCCGCAACGATGGCTTTGCGAATTGCCGGCCCGGCATCCTCGTCGCTGTCAATCCCGGCACCGAAGTCATCGACGTGGAAGATGCGCGGCGTCGGATCATCGCCATCCTCGGCAACCGCCCCATTCGACAGGCCGAGCATGAGCAGACATGAGGCGATGATAGCGAGTAAAAGCCTTATGTGATTCATGCCTGTGGACTCCGTGCGTGACAGGTTGTTGCCGAGTTCGGCTCATTATGCTCGCTTTCCATCATATTTGCCACGAGGTGGTCGGTGGAGCCACCTTGCGGCAACACAACCGGCACGTGAATCAACCCTGAGCGCCCGACACCGGCCGAACAAGCACGCCGCTCCACCTTTGCCGTCCCCTGCAGCGAAGTCGGCCGTCGTGAGCGTGCCACATCGGGCACGCGGAATACTCCTGCTTTTCGCGTCCTGTTGGGTTCGAAGGACATGCATCACTGCCGCGAGCATGGGAGAGGCCACCGGTCGCGTGGGGCCCGGTGGCCGCATCGTCGATCTATCAGTACTGCTCGGCGATCTGTTGGTAGTCGGCCTCGAATCCGGCGAGGGCCTCACCCACGAGCGGCTGATCGAGAAAGGCATCGGCATCCTTGCCCCAGATGAAGAAGGACTTCACGCCCGCGGCGGCGTACTCGGGCAGTTCGGTCCCATCGTAGATGCCCGTGCAGAGGGTCACATCGGGCGCCTGGTGGTCGATGATCTGCTGCATCTGGATCACCTCGCTAGGCTTGGAGGCCAGGCCGCGCTTCTGCAGCATGCTGCCGTAAGGGGCGATGCGCTTGGCACCCGCAGCGAGGGCGAAGCACAACCAGGCGGCGGTGGGCACGCAGGTGGCCATGACGTCCAGGCCCTGCGCTGCGAGTTGCGAGATGACGCCGAAGCCGGCGAGGGTGGCCGGCACCTTGATGCGCATCTTCTCCGGGTCGATCGCGACCATGCGCTGCGCTTCGGCGGCCATGGTGTCGAGGTCCGCATCGCGAAGCTGATACCACGCCGCAGGCGCCCTCTCGCACAGGGCCTTGAACAGGTCCTCAGGCCCGCGATCGGCCTGGGCGACCACACTGGGGTTGGTGATCACGCCCGCGAAGATGCCGTAGTCCATCATGCGTTCGATCTGCTTCAGGTCGCTGCTGGCCAGCCAGAGTTCCATCGGGTGCATCCTTGAAAGGCAGGTAAAGTCAGTTCAGATTGCCGGTCTGGTGCCGCGCTCAAAGCGGATCCAGCGGCCGGAGCGTTCGGGCAGTTCCACGGCAATCGTCGGCCCCAGCGGCAGCGGCTCCTGTGTGATCGCATCGACCGCCGAGGTGTAGGCGGCATCGAAAACCGAGAGGATCGCAGTCTGCGTCGGACCATCATTGACCAGGAAATAGTGGTCGGCCGCCTCGCACCGGCGCCGCCAGGCCAGCGGGGTGCTGCAGCGCCAGCCAGGCCGCTCGCCGGCGTGCACAAGGTCTGCGAGCAGACGCTCGGCGGGTGTGTTGCCGGGGTTGAGGCAGAGTCGCGAGAGGTCGCAGCCGATGAGCACCGCAGAGCCGGCGCCGCGGGCCTTTTCCACGATGGCGGGGCTGCCATCGTCGAAGCGGGCGATCACCCGCCCGTCTGAGGCCTTGAGGTCGGCAAAGATGCCGCTGATCTCGACCTCGCCGAGCCGGCGCGGCTGCGTTCGGGCATCGTGGATCGCGGCGATCCAGGCGCCGAAGAGTTGTGCGGCCGGGGTGTCCGGACCGGTGTGGCGCAGCTTGCCCCACGGGTCGCTGTAGGCGAAGGGAACATCGGCGATCAGGCGGCCGCCGGCATCGACGAAGGCGCGCAGGCGGTCGATCGTCTGGTCATCCACACTGCGCAGGTGCGGCGCGTAGATGGTGCGATAGCGTGCGAGCGCGGCGTCGGCGAGTTCGCGGGCATCGAGGTAGTGGAACGAGAGTTTCGCGTTGATCAGGGCGCGGCCGGCGCCGATGCGGCTGCGCACGGCCTGGAGCGGCGTACCGCTGGAGTGCGGGCGGTAGCCGGTCAGATCGTGACGCTCGGGTTCGAGGCAGAGGATCGCATCGGTGTCCCAACTCATCAGCACGGCGAGGTCGGCCTGGTCGTCCGATGCCCACAGTTCGTGGTGCCAGCGGGTCATGGCGCGGGCGATGGCCCCGGCTTCTTGTGCCCAGGGCGTGAGATTGCCGGCGAGGTCGATCATGCCGTATTCACCGCCCTCCCAGCCGCCGGGGCGCGGATTCCACGTCCAGTAGGCAACGTTGGGGTTGCCGGCGGCGAGGTAGAGCAGCGTCAGCCGGCGCATCAGCCCCGGCGTCATTGCGTTGCCAAAG
>PUNN01000375.1 GCA_003552605.1 Phycisphaeraceae bacterium | reverse complement strand
CTGCTCGAGCCGCTGCTCGAGCCGATGGGCATGATGCCCGTGGCCGGCGGTGGGGCGCTCGGCAAGCTGCCCGAAGGGTTCGAGCCGGGCGAGGTCGAGCTCGAGCCGGGCAGCGTCATCAGCATTCCCTATGCCTTCGGCGACCTCGATCTCGCCGCCTCGGGCACCGTCACCGATGTGTTGCCCGATGGCAGCGTGGTGGCGCTCGGGCATGCCATGTTCGGCCATGGTGAGGTCGAGATGCCGATGGCCAGTGGCTTCGTGCATTACGTGGTGCCGCGCTATACCGGCAGCTTCAAGCTTTCCGGCAGCCTGGACCTGAAAGGGGTGCTGCTGCGTGATGAGAATCCTGCCGTTGTCGGCCGGCCGGGGATTGACCTGAAGACGGCACCGTTGAAGGTGACGGTGAATCTGCCCGGGGAGCGCAATCGCAGCTTCGACTACCAGGTGGTGCGCAACCCCGAGTTCATGGGCGAGATCGCCGGCATCCTCGCGCTCGAGAGCGTGCTGACTGAACAGACACTGCCACCGGAGCACACCGTGCGCATCCGGGGCGAGTTGCACTTTGAAGGGGGCCACACCGTCGCGGTTGACGAGATGGAGACAGGCATCTCACCCTGGGCGATGATCATGACGCTTGCCCCGGCGGTGGGGTCGATGGCGAACAATCCCTTCGAGCGCGTGCTGCTCGAGCGTGCGGAGTTGACGGTGGACGTTGAGGATGAGGCGCGCAGCGCCCAACTGACCGGGGCCCGGCTCACCCGCGAGAAGGTCGCCCCCGGTGAGAAGCTCGAAGTGCGCATCTCCCTGCGGCCACATCGCCGGCCGGTCGAGTTTCACACTTTCAGCATCGACATCCCCGAGAACATGCCCGAGGGTGAATACATGCTCTCGGTGTCCGATTCACAGGCCTATGCCGACCGCTTCTTCTCGCTTCAGCCGCATGAGAATCTGATCCGCTCGGCCGACGACCTTGCTGAAGGGCTCGGCAAGCTCGGGCAAATGCGCAACGATCATCTGTACCTGCTCGTGCCGGCCGGTGTGGGCGGGACAGCGGTCAACCGTGAGGCCCTGCCCGACCTGCCCGGCAGCCGGGCGGCCATGCTCGCCGTGCCGTTCCCTGACCGGCAGGTGGCGCCGTTCGCCCGGCTGGTCGAGAAGCGCCAGCCGATGGATTACGTGATACGCGGTTCACGCGAACTGCGATTCGAGGTGGACCGTGATGCGCAGTGGCGCTGAGGCTCGAACCTGCCGCTGATGGACTTGCACTAACCAACCCACTGATTCCCGGAAGTTCTGACCCATGAGTAAATGTATGCCTCGATCAAGTCAACGTTACCTCGGCGCCGTTGTCGCCGCCCTCGCCGTTTTCCTGCTGAGCTCGGCTGCCGCGGAGGCGGTGCAGCCCAAGCAGTGGACGCAGCAGTCCGAGTCCGACTTCAAGGAAGGCAAGGTCGAGGACCTTGTCATTTCCAGCCGTGGCGACGTGAAGCTCGCCTCGGCGACTGAAGACCTCGAGGCCCTGCCCGATGAGATGACCGTCGTCAACGCCATGAAGAAGGTCGACGGCAAGCTCTATGTCGCCGGCGGGCCGGAGGCGAAGATTCTCGTCCGTGGCGAGGACGGCTTCGAGACCGCCGCTGAACTCAACGGTGAGCAGGTCTTTGCCATGGCCGAGTGGAAGGGGCAGTTGCTTGTCGGCATCAGCGCGGACAACGGCAGCCGCCTGGCTGTGCTCGAGGATGATGAGCTGAAGGAACTGATCGCCATGCCCGGTGATGTGCGATACATCTGGGCGCTCATTGTCGATGGCGACCGCGTCTTCGCTGCCACCGGCACCGAAGGCAAGGTCTACGAGGTGCGTCCCGATGACGACCCGCCGGAAGTTGATGACGACAACGACAACAATAACGACAACAATAACGACAACAATAACGGCAACGATAACGGCAACGATCACGATAACAACAACCGCAACAATGATGGGAACGACAACGAAGAGGCGGAGCAAGAGGCCGAAGCGCTCGATCCGCGCTTCACGGTGATCCTCGATGTCGAGCAGAAGAACGTGCTGAGCCTCGGCCGCGATGGCAACGGCCGCATCTACGCCGGCACGGACACCGATGGCATCGTGTATCGCACCCACCGGGCGGATGATGGCGAGTGGAAGAGCTTCGCCCTGTTCGATGCCGCTGAGGCTGAGATCGGCGCGCTGCTCGTGCTCGATGATGGCACCGTCTACGTCGGCACGGCCGATGCCGAACAGGCCCGGCCGGGCATGCTGGCGCAGCCGCGCGATGACCGCGATGGCCGCCCCGTCCCGGATGAGCCGCTCGATGAGCCCGGGCCGGCCCCCGATGACCCCGACCCGGACCCGGCCGATGAGACTGAGGTGGCGCCGGCCCCACCCGCCGAGGTGCCCGATGATGTCGATGCCCCCGATGCCCCGGCCATGCCGGATGAACCCGGCGATGGCGAGATCGTGCCCGCGCCGGATCAAGGGCCGGGCAATGGTGAGGATGATGCGCTGCCGGTGCCGGAGGCCGAAGCCGAGTCGCCGCGCCAGCAGCTTCACAGGCAGAACACGGAACTTCAGAAACGGCTGGACAGGGCAGCTCGGGACCGTGTGAACGTTCAACAGCAGGGCGAGCCGATTGAAGACGCCGAGGCCCCGGTGTCGGATGAGTCTTTCGAGGCCGAACCCGCCGATGAGCCGATCGAGATCGAGCCGCCGGAAGGCGATGTGCAGGATGCGCCGATGGGTGAGCCGGCCGATGAGCCGCCGATGGATGATGATTTCGATGCTCCGGCCACGGATGATGATGACCGGCCCCTCGATGAGGCCGCGCCGCCCGGCGAGGCCGATCCCGAGGCCGTGCCCACACCCGAGCAGCGCGATGCGCTGCGTGAGGAAATCCGTGCCCGGCTCGAACGCGCCCGCGAGACCGGCGCCATCGAGGCCGCGCCCGGACCGCCGGATCGCCCCGTCGCCGACCGGCCCGATCGCGACCGGCCACAGCCAAGCCCGGCGGCGGCCCGCACCCGCCCATCAGGGCAGGGCAACGCCATCTATGAGATCAGCCCCGATGGCTTCGTCAAAGAAATCTTCCGCGAATCGGTCATGATCCTCGCCATCGTGCAGGATGGCCGCAGCCTGCTCGTGGGCACGGGCAACGAGGGACAGCTCTTCCGTATCACACCCGGTGAGCAGGAGTACACCACGCTCGCCGAACTCGAGTCGAAGCAGATTCCCGCACTCGAACTGCTTGAAGATGAGGATGGCGAGCACGTGCTTCTCGGCGCGGCCAACCCCGGTGCGCTCGTCCGGCTCGATCCGGCGCCGGCACCGGACGGAACCTACACCAGCAAGGTGTTCGACGCCGAGCAGATCAGCCTGTGGGGCACGTTCAAGCTCGGTGGTGAACTGCCGGAAGGGACGCAGATTCAGGTTAAGGCCCGCAGCGGCAACATCTCCGATCCGGAAAAGGGCAACTGGACCGAGTGGACGGAGCCGGTCACCCTCACCCGCGATCCGGACAAAGACCCCTATGCGATGCGGGAAGTGCGGTTCTCGAAGGACCAGTTGCCGCCGGCCCGCTTCTTCCAGTACCGGCTGGTGCTGCGCAGCGATGACGGTGAGGCCCCGCTGGTCAACGCCACCGAGATGAATTACGTGATGCCCAACCTCGCGCCGCACCTGAAATCGGTCAAGGCCGAGTACGAAGGCCGCGGCGGCCGTGGTCGTGGCGGCTCGGGCGACCCCGAGCCCATTGACCGCCTGCGCATCCAGTGGGAGGCCGAGGACCCCAACGATGACAAGCTCATCTACAAGGTCGAGTACCGGGCCACCGGCAGTGAGCGCTGGCTGACACTGGCTGAGGACATCACCGACTCGAATCACACCTGGGACACCCGCCGCATCCCGGACGGCCGCTACCTGATCCGGGTGACGGCCAGCGATGCCCCGGACAATCCTCCCGGCATGGAGAAGACCGCCCGGCGGCAGAGCGAGCCGGTCCTGGTTGACAACACCGCCCCCGAGATCGCCGAGCCTGAGGTCGAGGTCGATGGCCGCGCGGCGGACCTGCGATTCGAGGTCACCGACAATCTCTCCGGCGTCCAGGCCGTTCACTTCGTGGTCAACGAGGATGACAACTGGCGCCTGGCGCTGCCCGAGGACATGATCTACGACTCGACAACGGAGACCATCGCGGTTACCATTCCCGACCTTCCACGGGGCCACAACGTGATCACGCTCCGGGCCACGGACCGCCAGGGCAATACCCGCTACCGAGCTGTGAACGTGCACGTGCCCGACTGACCCCCCGGCCCCCCGGAACCCTGCCCCCCGGACGCCGGGAAACCGGACCCCCGGGGGCAGCGGTTTTGGAAGCACCCGAGCCGTGGATGCGGTGGAAGGTCCCCTGAAAGGAGACGCCAGCGATGACGATTCACTACCCCAAGCGTAAGAGCAACGTCAAGCGTGCCCGTAAGTTCGGCTTCCGCGCGAGGATGCGCACCAGCCGCGGCCGCCGCATGCTCAACCGCAAGCGCCGCCTCGGCCGCTCGGTCAACGTCCGCGACTGGTAAGCCGCGACTCAGCCCGCGGCCGGCCATCCCCGCTGCGCGCTGACCATCCCGAATCCCAAACCCCCGACCGGCCGCTCCACGGCCGGTTTTTTTGTGGGCCGTGCCCGCCAGGCCAGGGTGGCCCCTTGTGAAGCAGCGTGGGATCAGGGAGGATAGGGGTATCCAGACGATGATCTCGGGTCATCGCACCATCGACAGGGGCCGCCGTGTCTGGGATCAAGTCTAAAGCGGGTAAGTCCTACGCCGTCATCACCGGTGATGTCGTCGGCTCATCGCACCTCGCCGGTGAAGCGAGGCGGGGGCTTTACGATGTGATGAAGGCCGGTGCAGAGGCCCTCGGCGAGCACTTCAACCGGTTCCTGCCGGCTGACCTGGACCTGTTTGCGGGCGATACCTGGCAACTGCTGGTCACGCCGCCGGCGAAAGTGCTCCGCATCGCCCTCTATTACCGAGCCTACCTGCGTGCCCATGCCAAGGGGGTGGATACACGACTGGCCATCGCCATCGGCGAGGTGGACTTCATCGTCGAGGAACACCTGTCGCAATCCGAAGGCGAGGCATTCCAACTCTCGGGACGGCTGCTTGCGGACAAGGCCTCAGACCCGCGGATGCACTTTGCCGCCCCCCAGTGCCCGCACTGGCGGGTGTGGGATGTCTCTTTTTCGCTGATTGACGCCCTGATCCAGCGCCACTGGACACCCAGCCACGCCCGTGCGATTGCCGGCGCCCTGCTCGGCTGGCGGCAGGAGCAGATCACCACCCTCTGGGATCCACCGATCAAGCAACCGACCGTGGCGCGCAACCTCGCCCGCGCGGCGTGGGGGCCGATCGGGGCCGCCATTTCCGCCTTCGAACAGGACCTCAGCGACCCGGAGGTACCCACCGCCGGCGGATACCGGCCGCCGGGATAGCGCGTCGCCGCCAAGGGGTACGCAGGGGGCAATCGCCCCTCGCATGCACATTAAGCGCTATATAGAAGAAATATGTACGATATGCGCTATGTTTGAGGTCGCCGCCCGATGATTGAGCCGTTTCCCACCGAGTTCTGGCACGAGCCCGAGTTCACCACCATCCTGCCGGCTCTGCTCGCAGCGCATCTGCTGGGCGATTTCGTGTTTCAGACCG